>JBBUBK010000065.1:2743-6760 GCA_038058265.1 Patescibacteria group bacterium | reverse complement strand
TATGATTTTAGTTTATATCACCAACCCCGATAAAAAAACTGCGCTTAAGGTGGCTCGGCATCTTTTGGCCAAAAAGTTAATTGCCTGCGGTAATATTTTTCCCGCCGAAAGTTTATATATGTGGCAGAGTAAAAAAACGCAGGCCAAAGAATTTGTGCTTTTGGCCAAAACTATTGATAAACATTTTACAGCCATTCAAAAAGAGGTCGCTAAAATTCATCCCTATAAAATTCCCTGTGTTATAAAAATTGCGAGTAAAGCCAACTCGGCTTTTTTAACCTGGCTTAAGGGCGAAGTCGTATGAATTTTTTATTAGTTATTATTTACGGCTACTGGCTTGTAGCGATTTTGCTAATTTTTTTTATTGGCTGGGAATTAACCGCCTCCTGGCGAGGGGCCGCTAAAATAACCCGACGCAAAAAAGTTAAAGCGGAAAAAGCGGGCTGGAAAAAAATTTGGCTTAAATTAAAACAGCCACTATTTAAATTTGACGAAACAAACCGCAAGTGGGGCTATGCGGCCCTGGGAATTTTAATTTTAGGATTAATTGTCTCCTTTGACGCCCGATTTATTGAGGTTAATATTATCCGAAAAAAACAAATTGACCTCGCTATCCCCAATTTAAACCAGCCCTTAAAAATTGCCTTAATTACCGACATCCAGGTGGGCGCTTACAAACGCAGCGCCTGGGTGGAAAAAATAGTCTCTAAAGTAGAGGAAATTAAACCGGATCTGGTGATTTTAGGCGGTGATTTGATTGACAACGAGGGCAACCCGCTGGATGAAACTATTTATCTTAAACCGCTTTATCGCTTAGTCAAAAAATACCCCATTTATTATATCCTCGGCAACCACGAATACGGCATCGGCAGCCGCACCATTTATTCCCCTTTTTACCGCACCGGCGACCGCTCGGAAGATTTAATAAGTCGCATGAAAGAAATCGGCGTTCCCCTCTTACGTAATAATTTGGCCTGTCCGGAAATAAATAGTGAAAAAATCTGCCTTTTTGGCTTGGACGACCTTTGGTCCGACCACATTAATTTTAAAGAATTAAAAAACTGGGATCAAATTACGCCGATAATTTTAATTTCTCACAATCCGGATGGGGTAATTTATTGGCCTAAAAATATTAAGCCGCCCAGCGTGGTTCTTTCCGGCCACACCCACGGCGGGCAGGTTTATTTGCCTTTTATCGGCCCCTTGGGCAACGCCGAATTGACCTTGCCCAAACAATTCTATCGCGGGTTAAATTATTACGAAAATATTCCGGTTTTTACTACTGTGGGCGTGGGCGAATCCGGCGCGCCCTTACGTCTCTTTACCCCCGATGAGATAGCGGTAATAAATCTGACGCCGACAAAATAAAAAAAACAATTTTTTATAACAATTTTTTATTTTAAGGTTTAAGGCGGCTGATTGTCCGTGGAAAAGGAATACACTCCCGCACATGCTCCACGCCAGCGATCCAGCGTACCGTGCGCTCCAGCCCGATGCCAAAGCCGGAATGCGGCACACTGCCGTAGCGGCGCAAATCCAGATACCACTCATAATCCGCTTGATTTAAACCTTCGGCTTTTATTCTTTCTTCCAAAAGTTTAATATCATCCTCGCGCTGGGAGCCGCCAATTAACTCCCCCCCGTTCTCCGTGGCGATCAAATCATCGTTCAAAACCAATTCCTGATTTTGCGGGTCGCGCTTCATATAAAACGGCTTAATATTTTGGGGCCATTTTTCTATAAACACCGGCACGGCGCTGTCTTTGGTAAGCAGTCCCTCGTCATCGTTGCCCAAATCTTCGCCATATTTAATATCACTGCCCAGTTCATGCAGTTTTTTAAGCGCTTCGTCATAGGTGTAATGCTTAAACGGCGCGTCGGCTTTTTTTAATTTGTCCGTGTCGCGTTCCAAAACAATAAACTCCTCGGCGCAATGCTCCAAACAATAACGGACCACATGGCGCACCAAGCCTTCCTGAATTTGCAAGTTTTCTTCGTGCTCAATAAAGGCGCCCTCGGCGTCCATCATCCAAAATTCGGTTAAATGGCGTTTGGTTTTGCTTTTTTCAGCTCTAAAAACCGGGCCAAAATCATAACAACGTCCCACCGACCCAATGACCGCTTCGCTATAAAGCTGGCCGGACTGCGACAGATAAGCCGTGCCCAAATCAAAATACGGCACCGGAAATAAAGTAGTGGTGCCCTCGCAGGCATTGGGGGTAAAAATCGGCGAATCGGCCCGAATAAAATTTTGACTATGAAGATATTCGCCAATGGCGGTAGTGATGGCGTCGCGCAGACGCAAAATGGCCCATTGTTTTTTACTGCGCAGCCACAAATGCCGGTTGTCCATTAAAAAATCCGGCCCATGCTCTTTTTTGGAAATAGGATAATCAACACTATTAGACAATAATTTGTAGCCGGTAGTTTGCAGTTCAAACACGCCCTTCTTCTTAGGATGTTCAGTCACCGTGCCAATAACTTCTACCGAAGATTCCTGGCCGGACTTTTCTATTTCTTCCCAAACATTTTCCAACAAGCCTTCTTTGGCGGCCACGGCCTGGGTAAAACCCGTGCCATCGCGCAATTCCAAAAAGGCAATCGGCCCGGAAGAACGTTTGTTATAAAGCCAGCCCTTCAACTTCACTTCCTGTCCAGTATATTTGGATAAATCCTTAATAAATATCTGTTGCATATGATTATTTTTCACATAACACGTAGCACGTAACAAACGGCCCACGCATAATTGTTACGTGTTATGTGTTGTATGTTACGTGTTAAATTCTATCAAATTTCGCTAAAATTAGCAAGTTTTTGCCAATCTTTGAGCTTTCTTTCGCTGTGATAAACCGCAAAACGATAAATTAAAGTATGTTGGGCCAAACTGCCTTTTTCCTCCCCGATTTGCGACCATTTGGCCTTAAGCCAACCAGTGAGTGATTTTTTCTGCGCCAAGGATAATTTTTTAACCTTGGTAATGTCAAAACCCAAAAAATAAAACAATTTTAAAACAAAGGCGTCCAGCAAAAACGATCCTGGACTTTTAGTTTTATCCAAAAACTCCAGCCAGCTGGCCAACAGTTTAAAAATTTGGCGCTCGGGAAAAAGCGTAGGAATAAGTTTATCCAATAATTTTACGGCGTAAGAAGCCAGCAGGCTTTTGCCCAAATCCGCCCTAATTTTTTTAAAAGAATTTACGGGCTGAACCGACCCCAGGTGAAAAACTTCTTTGCCGGGAATAATTTCCGCTTCCACCAAAAAAAACGGCTCTAAAAAAGCCGAATTTTTACTGACAATTTTTTTAACCCCCCGCGCCAAGACTTCCATCTTACCTTTCTCTTCGGTAAAAAGAGAAATAATCTGGTCATTCTCCTTAAAATCCCGTCGGGCGAGAACAATGGATAACATACCCTCTACTTATTTTTAACTAAATAATCCTGAAGTATTACCATCGCCGATTTTTCATCCCGGCTTACCCCCTCGCCCATGGCATCGGCCGCCTGGGAACTGAATCTTTCATCATAAAATTCTACCGGTACACCTGTTTCTTGCTTTAACCCTTCGCCAAATTTTCTAACCCTGGTAGTATTGGCATTTTCTTTGCCATCTAACCCTAGGGGTAAACCAATAACCACCCTGTCCACTTTTTCTTCTCTTACTAATCCGCTTAATTCTTGGCTACTAACAATACCAAAAGGCAAAACCACACCTACCGCGGTGTCTACCCAAGCCAGGCCAATATTTTTGGTGCCAAAATCAATCCCGAGAATATTCATACTATAATTCTTTAGGCCGCCGGGTAACCACCGTGCAGCCTTTTTCCGTTACTACCACCGTATGCTCAAAGTGGGCGCAAAGCGAGCAATCAGCCATTTCTATAGTCCAATTATCATCCCCCACTTTAATCCGGCAATCGCCCAAAGAAATCATGGGCTCAATCGCCAGCACCATGCCTGGCTTTAAAATAAACTTTTCCAACTGCGGGTCGTAATAATTGGGAATGCGGGGTTCTTCGTG
>JBBUBK010000065.1:0-2643 GCA_038058265.1 Patescibacteria group bacterium | reverse complement strand
GTAGAAACACCAGACTTGGCCATGGCCGCTAATTTTTCCAAAATTCGGCCGAGGATTTGGCCGCCTTTTTTAAGTTGGACAATATCTTGTTTGGATTTAATTAAAGCCATACAAAATTATTAAAGTCCCAAAGCCCGCTCTATTTCTTTTTCCACGCCATCAATGTCTTTCATCCCGTCAACTCTTTTTAAAATTTTTAAAGCCAAATAATAATCCAAAATAGGTTTTAAGGCCGTGTTGCCTTGTTCTATAATTCTTTCTTTAATTACTTTTTCTTCGTCATCCGGGCGAGTAATTAATCTGCCGTTGCATTTGGGACAGACGGTTAAATTTTTAGTAGACGCGAGCCAAGGAATAATTTCACCGCAGCTTTCGCACATCCGCCGTTTGGTTAAACGGTTAAAAGATTCGTCGTCGGTTAAAGATATCTCCACGGCCAAAACTTCCTGGCCCAAATTTTTATCTTCAAAAAACTTCTGGTACTCTTTGGCTTGTTCTAAATTTCTAATCGCCCCATCCAAAACCACGCCCTGGCCTTTGGCCAGATATTTTTCTATTTCTCTAAAAACTAAGCGATAAATAAGCCAGTCAGGCACCAGCTTGCCCTCTTTCATCTCTTCTATAGCCGCCTTTTCATCGGGCGCAATATCATTGTCGGAAGCCAAGGCGCGCAAAAGATCGCCGGTAGAGATATGGCCGTAGTTTAATTTACCAGCAAATTTTTTGGCCTGGGTGCCTTTGCCTGACCCGGGCGGGCCGATAAAAATAAGGATTTTGGGCATATACGAGATGAGTTAGTAAAATGGATAAATTTATTTATCCATTTACGAGCGAATGAATATATATCCGAGATATATTTTGGCTAATATTAGGCAAAATTAGTGTATCATAAATGGCCTCCCTTGACAAGGGTAATTTTATCCTATATACTAAATGGCCCCCTGTAATAAGGCAGGGGATGCTCTTAAATTGTGTCTCGGCGGTGCCTAGACACACTAGCAGGCGGTGCCTGCAAGGAGGTATGTGATGATTCTCAAGTTGAGGCTCAACACGGATCAGTTGGCGGCACTTCACAAAACTCTCAGCGACGAAAGCAATTTCCAGAAGTACATGTACACATCGACCGTGCCGGACGATATCTGTCCCGGCGAGAAAAAGCATCAAGGACGAGAGGCCTTTGTGTTCGTCAAAAGCTGCAGGGCGCAAGGAGGCGGCGAGAGCAACCCAGTACCATCCTACGACGTGGCGCTGGAGGTGAAAGAGACATACATGGGGTTGCGTCACGATGGCCAGCAGGATCCGAACAAAACAGAGAAAACGCCGCTCGACCGGCTGGAAGACGTGTTCAACGCGATCGGCCTATTCCCCCGCACGCTGCGGCAAAAGATCGCCTTCGATCATGTTGAAGTTGTGGAGACGGAAGCCCATGATGTCATGACGAGGGTGTACGAACCTCACCGGGTGCCTGATTACAAAAATCAGGAGTACATGGTAACAGTTCGGGTGGGTGCGGACAATAGCCCTCTGCGCATTCTGATGCGCATTAGCGACAAGGAGCGTCTGGGTCGAGCCGACGAAAAGTGGCACGGCTACCTCGTCGGCAATAAAGAAAAGGGTTATTATCGCGACACCATCAATTTCACTACTATCTGGTGGGATCGCACCATCCGGCAAGGCGAGATGGAGGTGGATGTGCAGGGCTTCGAGTTGCTCAAACGGCTCATGCACTGATCTCAAAAGTTTAGCTGGTTTTTCTTAAAAACCGGACGCCCCAACCCTGGGGCGTTTTTTTATTTCTATATTTATCACCAGCACGCCCCGACGTCGCAGTCGAGGCAGATTTGTTATTCCATAGGGGGTTCGGAGGCGCCAGATTGTTTGACCCGCCGATGAGGCGGGGAGTTGTGGCGCCCCTGTCCCGACGTAACGTCGGGATTGTTACTTTTTAGTTATAAAAAGTAAATCACCGGCTAACACCACCCCTTCGTCCCCTCCTCCATAAGGAGGGGTAAATAAAAGACGCCCCAACAGGGCGTCTCTACATTTGTGTGGGATTCGTGGTCTGATTCGTGTTTAGATTCGTGGTCTAGATACTATCATATTCATGCATCGTAATCTGCGCCTCAATTTGTTTAGCGGTTTCTATGGCCACAGCCACTACGATTAAGAGACTGGTGCCGCCGATGCTAAAGCTCTGTGTGCCGGTGAGCCCCTGGATTAAAAGCGGTAAAATGGCGATGACTCCTAAAAAGCTGGCGCCCACTAAATTAATCCGATTAACCGTCATCCCCAAATACTTTTCGGTTTCTTTACCCGGACGAATGCCCGGCACAAAACCGCCCTGGCGCTGTAAATTTTCGGCAATCTTTTGCGGATGGAAAATTACGGCCGTGTAGAAAAATGTAAAACCAAAGACCAGCAAGAAATAACTCGCGGCGTAAAAAATCTGATTTTGAAAGATGCGAATAATGGCCGTAGCGCCCGAGGCCAGCCAGGCCATTTTAGCATTCACAAAAAATTGAGCAATCATCGGCGGAAAAAGAATCAGCGAGATGGCAAAGATAATGGGAATAACGCCGGCCATATTTACGCGCAAGGGCAAATGAGTGTTGCCGCCGCCGTACATGCGGTTGCCGCGCACTT
>JBBUBK010000064.1:0-8668 GCA_038058265.1 Patescibacteria group bacterium | reverse complement strand
TGGTGTGGTCCACCATTACCCGGGAAAATTTTGCCCGTTCCGGAGCGAGCGAAGAAGATTTAAAAGATGTGATTAGCGAACTCATTAGTAATTCGCCCGAAGCCAAATTAATTTTGATTCTTTTTGAAGCTGTGGGAGCTGACGGCAAAACAATTATTAAGGGGCTCTTAGACGCGGAAAAGGGTTTTGACGCGAGAAGTTTGCTTAAATCTTTTAATTCTTCCGGCAATAAAAAAACGGCTTCTTTGACTCTGGAAAATAAATCCCTTAAAGAAGCCGAGGAATTGGTACTTAAAGCCATCAAAGACACGGCCCGGGTGTTAAATTAATGGCCGGCCGGTCATTTCTTCGGGTTGTTCCAAACCCATCAAACTTAAAACCGTGGGCGCCACATCCGAGAGCATGCCCACCGGTTGCAGCAGGCTTAAATCCCCTTCCGGCGCGTCGCCCGAGGTTCCGGCTTGCCCCATAAAATCCTTACTGACAATTATAAGCGGCACGGCGTTGTTAGAGTGTTCCTTGTCTATTTCTCCGGTCTGCAAATTAATCGCTTCTTCGGCATTGCCATGGTCGGCGGTAACTACCACCGCCCCGCCGTGAGCCAGGGCATGGTCCACCACTACTCCCAAACATTTGTCTATTACTTCCACGCCCTTTTTGGTGGCCGCCAAATCTCCGGTGTGTCCCACCATATCGGCGTTGGCAAAATTAATCACCATAAAATCGTACTTACCGCCATCCAGGGCTTTGGTAGCTTCCTTGGTAATTTCCGAAGCCGACATTTCCGGTTTTTGATCGTAACTCGGCACTTTGGGTGAAGGCACCAAAATTCTATCTTCTCCGGGAAACGGGTCGTTGATGGTGCCGTTTAAAAAGAAAGTCACGTGAGCGAATTTTTCCGTTTCGGCCAGATGCGCCTGTTTTAACCCCGCCTTGCTGATTGTTTCCGCGAGTGAATTTCTTATCACCACCGGCGGATAAGCCACCACTACCGGCAGTTCCTTCTCGTATTCGCTTAAAGTTACAAAAAAAAGATTTTTAAGGTAAGCGCGTTCAAATTTATCAAAACCCGGTAACACAAAAGCCTTGGTTAACTCTCGAGCGCGGTCGGGCCGGAAATTAAAAAATATCACCGCGTCATTGGCTTTAATAGTAACCAGGGGCTGGCCTTTTTTGGTAATCACCGATGGAATAAATTCTTCATCGTAATTTTTGGCGACGTAAGATTCCTCAATTAACTTAAGCGGATCTTCGCCGGCGCGTTCGGCTTTGCCCTCGGCGATGGCGCGGTAGGCCTTTTCGCATCTGTCCCAGCGGTTATCCCGGTCCATGGCGTAGTAACGCCCCGAAATGGAGGCGATTTGTCCCACTTTTAGCTCTTTCATTTTTTTAAGCAGTTCTCCCACAAAAACTTTTCCGGAATTATACAAACTGTCCCGTCCGTCCAAAATAATATGGACAAAAACTTCTTTGGATAATTTTTGTTTCTTGCAAAATTCCAGCAGGGCGTACAGATGATCCAAACTGGCGTGGACATTGCCGTTGCTCACCGCGCCTAAAAGATGCAGGTTTGACCCGTTTTTTTTAATCTGTTCGGCCGCTTGTTTAAACGCCGAATTTTCAAAAAAAACTCCGCTGGCAATATCCTGGCCAATGCGCGGCAAAGTTTGGTAATACACCCGGCCGGCGCCGATATTTAAGTGCCCGACTTCCGAATTACCCATCTCGCCAAACGACAAACCCACCTCCGTGCCGGAAGCGAGCAGGGTCATGGTGGGATAATTTTTGAGTAGCTTGATAAAATTGGGGGTTTGGGCTCGAGTAATGGCGTTACCTTCGCTGTCAGGCGCCACGCCCCAGCCGTCTAAAATAACCAGGACTACCGGTTTATAATGATAAGGCATAATTTAAAATAAGGGTTTACCGGACATCTCCTTGGGCTTATTTATCCGCATCATCTTTAAAATAGTGGGCGCCACATCGGCCAGCTTGCCTTTTTTTATCTTGGAAGTTTTGCCAAGGCCGGCTTGTTTTAAAAATTTGTCGGCGCCAACAATAAAACAAGGCACCTGATTAACCGAGTGCTCGGTGTCAATTTCTCCGGTTTTTAAATTAATCATTCCTTCGATGTTGCCGTGGTCGGCGGTAATGATCCCCTGCCCACCATTTTTAATTAAAACTTTAATTATCCGTTCAACTTCTTTATCCACCGCCGCCACCGCTTTTTTTCCGGCAACGAGATCGCCAGTATGACCCACCATATCCGGCGCGGCAAAATTAACGGTAATAAACTCGTACTCGCCGGACTCCAGCGCTTTAACCACATAATCGGCCACGGTTTTAGTGCTCATGGCCGGCTGCTCGGCGTAGCTCATCACCCGGGGCGATTCAATTTTTATCCAACGCTCATCGCAAAAGTGCTGGGCGTAACCGCCGTTAAAAAAGTACGTGACGTGAGCGAATTTTTCCGACTCGGCAATATAGAGCTGACGGCGCGGACAGAGCGTCTGCGTCAAACTGTTCACCACATCCCGGCTGGGAAAAGCAGTAAAAATTCCCGGCAAATCCGGGCCAAAATCAGTCATAGCCACAAAACGAGTATTTTTAGGAATTTTCTGGCGTTTAAAACAATCAGGATTAATTTTTTCAAAATCCGGCTGGACAAAGGCCTTAGTCAGCTGGCGCGTCCGGTCGCTGCGCAAATTAAAAAAGAAAATAGCGTCGTTGTCGTTAATGGTGACCGTCGGCTTGCCGTCTTGACTAATAACCGTGGGACAAACAAATTCGTCGGTTTCGTCCCGGTTATACGCCTGTTGCAAGGCCTCATCGGCGCTGCCGGCCG
Source organism: Patescibacteria group bacterium (assembly GCA_038058265.1). GTDB lineage: Bacteria > Patescibacteriota > Patescibacteriia > Magasanikbacterales > GWA2-37-8 > JBBUBK01. The sequence continues at coordinate 5,826 of JBBUBK010000064.1, read as the reverse complement.
CGCATTTGCCTCGGCCTAAAACTATGGCGTTGTAGGCTTCCGCGGTGCGCTCCCAATTTTTATTGCGATCCATGGCGTAAAACCGACCCATGATGGTGGCAATTTTTTCAGTGCCGTGAAAACGCGCTTCCAATTTTTTAAGGTGCACCGGCGCGTCATGCTGGCCGGAATCGCGGCCATCGGAAAATAAATGCAAATAAACTTTTTTAAGTCCGTGGCGATGTAAAAGATCCAATAACGCATAAAGATGTTCCGGACAAGAATGCGCGCTGTTGTGATTGGAGAGTAGTCCCATTAAATGCGCCGCGGTGTTATATTTTTGAATATGATAAATAGCCTGATGAAAAGCGTTGTTTTTAAAAAAGGTGCCATTTTTAATCTCCTCGCTGATTAAAACCGCGTCCTGCTCCACCACCCGCCCACCGCCTAAATTAAGGTGTCCAGCTTCGCTGTTGCCTTCCTCGCCTTTAAATAATCCCACCGCCGTGCCGGACGCGTCCAACTGGGTCTGCGGCCATTTTTTAAACCAACTAAAATAATTGGGCGCGGTTTGCGGGGTAATGGCGTTGCCCTTATTTTTAGGGTCGGCTATTCCCCACCCATCCAAGATTACAAGTAATGTTGTTTTATTTTTAGGCATAATTATAAACCCAATTCACTTTCTATCTCCATCAATCGATTATACTTTTCCACTCTCTCCGAGCGGGAAAGTGATCCAGTTTTGATAAATTCAGAATTGACGGCCACGGCCAAATCGGCGATAAAAGTGTCGGCTGTTTCACCGCTGCGATGCGATACGGCCACCTGATAGCCGTTCTTTTTGGCCAACATGATTGTGGCCATAGTTTCGGTGAGCGTGCCAATTTGATTCAATTTAATCAAGATAGCATTGGCTACTTTTTCATTGATGCCTTTCTGCAATCTTTCGGAATTGGTGACGAACAAATCATCGCCCACCAAAGCCACTTTCTTGCCCAATTCTTTGGTTAAAGTTTTCCAATTGTCCCAATCGTCTTCGGAGAGGGCGTCTTCAAGAAAAATAATCGGATATTTTTTTACCCAGCCATCCAAGGTGGCAATCATTTTATCCGGCCGCCAACCCTGTTTTTTATTAATAAAATAATATTGTCCGTGATGGTAAAATTCCGAAGACGCGATATCCAATCCCAAAAAAACCTGCTTGCCCGGCACCCAGCCGGCGAGTTTGATGGCTTCCAAAATAAGTTGAAGGCCTCGCTCGTTGTTTAAAAGTTCCGGGGCAAAACCGCCTTCATCGCCCACGCCGGTGGCGTAACCTTTTTGGCTTAATAAATTGGCCAGGGAGTGAAAAACCTGCGAACCTATCCGCACCCGTTCGCGCAGCAGCGCGTGACGAGGAATAATCATAAACTCCTGAATGGAAAGGCCGTTGTCGGCATGGCGGCCGCCGTTCAAAATATTCATGGTGGGCACCGGCATCCGCCAATTTTTTTCCGGCACTTTATACGCCTGGCGCAGATAGCGGTAAAGCGGCATATTTAAAGATAATGCCCCGGCCCGCGCCGCGGCCAGCGATACGGCCAAAATAGCATTAGCGCCCAAGCCGGATTTATTTTTAGTGCCGTCCAGCTCCAGCATCTTGCGGTCAATCTCCTGAATTTTTAAAATATCCAGGCCCTTTAAAGTGCGGGCAATCAAAGTATTAACGTTTTTTACCGCTTTTAAAACCCCTTTGCCGCCATAACGCTTGCCGCCGTCGCGCATCTCCAGTGCTTCATGCGTTCCGGTGGAGGCGCCCGAAGGCACCTTGGCCGAGGCCGTTAAATCGTTATCTAAAATAACCTTGGCTTCCACCGTGGGGTTGCCGCGGGAATCCAATATTTCCCGGGCAAAAATGTTCTTAATTTTCATATTTTTTGATGATTAACTTTTGATTTATTATATCATAACCCCGGGTAATAAAAAAGTCCCCCAGCCAAATGCCGAGGGACTTTTTAAATTGAGTTATTTACCAGCGTTTATAGCTGTAGGACGGAGAAATTTCGTAAGTGACGCTGACATTCATCACCACATCCTGACTACCGCCGCTCACATCGACCGGAGCAACTCCACCGCCGCCAATTCCACCCAAACCCATCTCTAAAGATTTGGACATCACCGGATAATAACCGTTACTGCCTTCGTTTTCATAATAAGACACCACGCTTACCATCTTTACCCCCAAAGAACCGGCTAACGCCTGGGCTTTGACTTTGGCATCGGCCAAAGCTTTGTCGCGGGCTTGGGCTTTAAGATTTTCCGGGTCATCAATGGTAAAGCTTAAACCGCTCACTTCGGTGGCGCCGTATTTACCGGCTAAATTTAAAACCGCGCTAATTTTGGAGAGGTCGCGGATCTTAACGGCGATCTGTTCGGACACGCGGTAGCCTTTTAGCTCCTGGCCTTTGTCCTGGGTATAATTATATTCCGGATAAATACTGTAATTGGTGGTTAAATCCTTGTCGACCAGGCCCAACTTTTTTAAATCAGCCATGACTTTGTCCATGACTTTTTTATTGTCCGCCTGCGCTTTGGCCACGTCTTTATCGGTATTGGAGTAACCAATGGTAGTCATGGCAATATCATTGTTGCCATTAACCTTGCCGTAGCCGTTGACGGTAACGGTACGTTCCATTTTATCGGCCTGGCCAATAAAATTAAACTTTTTAATGTTGTTGCGCACCGCTGTGCCTAAAAAGAAAATTAAATAAACTAAAAATACGCCCACCAAGGTGGCCATGATTTTTTTAACAAAATTACCGTGGCAACAGCCCATGAGTTTATGACAACCGCCGCCACAGCACCCCTCTTCTTTTTTGAGGGATTCCATTTTATTAATCGGCATAAGACCTCCTCAGAACCCTCCGGCCGCGCGGCAGGCAGGTCCAAATTAATTATTTTAAAGTTAATCTATTATACACTAAATTTGAAAAAACAGCCAATTATTTACTCACCGCCTTAACCCCCGGCAATTTTTTACCGCTCAAAAATTCCAGCATCGCTCCCCCGCCGGTGGAAACCAAATCAATTTCTTCCATTATTTTTAATTTCTTTAAAACCTCCACCGTCTCGCCGCCGCCGCAGATGCCAAAAGCTTGGCCCTGGGAGCGGGTGGCAAACAACCGCGCCACGGCGTAAGTGCCATATTCGTAAGGATGCTGTTCAAAAAAACCCATGGCTCCGTTCCAAACCAAAGTTTGGGCCGATTTAATATATTTGGCAAAAAGCCGGACGGTTTTGGGGCCGATGTCAAAAGCGGCTTCGTTTTTGGCCAGTTTAAATTTTTTATCCACATTTAAAACCCGGGCATTTTTGCCGTCGGCCGCGCCCACGATAATATCCACCGGCCGAATAACTTTTTTGTTGGACAAATAATCTAAAGATTCTTTTTTAAATTTTTTGTCTATGGCCGAAGCGCCGACGCCGTAACCCTTGGCCCAGAGATAGGTGTTAAAAAGCTCCCCACCGACCAAAATTTTATCCGCTTTGGGCAAAAGATTTTTAAGCACTGGTAATTTTGTTTCCATTTTTATTCCGCCAACCACCGCCACAAATGGCCGTTTGGGCTTTTCGGTAGTTTTAGACAAGCCAATTATTTCTTTGGCCATAAGCAAACCGGCATAGGTGGGTAAAAATTTAGCCACGCCGGAGACAGAGGCCGCGTCGCGGTGCGCCACGGCAAAACCATCCAAGACAAAAATATCAGCGAGCGAAGCCAATTCTTTGGCTAGTTTGGGGTCATTTTTTTCTTCGCCTTTATTAAAACGGATATTTTCCAACAAAACAACCTTACTTTTACCGTTTTTGTCATTCTGAACGGAACGAAGTGAAGTGAAGAATCTCTGTCGGGTCGCCAATTGGGACAGGGATCCTTCGCTGCGCTCAGGATGACAAGTGAAATTGAGGAGCGGTACTTTTTGGCCCAATAACTTTTCCAAAACTTTAGCCACCGGCCTTAAACTTAATTTTTTATCCGTTCCCTTGGGTCGGCCTAAATGGCTGACCAAAATAACTTTAGCGCCTTTAGCTAAAAGAAATTTAATGGTGGGCAAACTCTGCTCTATTTTATAATTTTCTTTAACCTTCCCCTTCTCCAGCGGCACATTATAATCCACGCGCACCAAAACGCGCTTACCTTTTAAATTTTTAATTTCTGAAAGGGTTTTTATTTTCATATGTGAAAAAAGTATGATACCTATATTATACTCTATTCCGTGAGTTTATTGTAGCCCTCTTCATCGGGCCAGACATAATGGTCAAAAAGCCATTTGGCTAAATCCCGCGCTTCCATAAACCTGGCCTCGTTGGAGGCGGCGCCGAGTACCACCACCCGAATGGCGTGGCTTTGAGGGTCGGAAAGACGCACGGCAAAATTATACAGTGAACTGCTGATATAACCGGTTTTGCCGGCAATATCTTCCGGCTTAAAATCGCTGGGGATCCATTTGGTAAGGAGCCAATCCGTGCTCCAGACGCGACGCGGCTTATTTTTGTTAAGCGGCCGGGCGTAATACTCGCCGACCTGGAGGGTCTTATAAATCTTATCAAAACGCAAGGCCTCTTTAAGAAGTTTGGAGATGTCTTCGGCGCTGGCTACATTGCCGTCGTCCAAACCGGTCGGCTCCACGAAACGAGCGGTTTTAAGCCCTAATTCAGACGCTTGACGATTCATGCGCCGGGTAAATTCCTCCGTCGTCAGGCCGGTGTTTCTAACCAGGGCGCTGATGGCGCCGTTGGAAGAACCAATTAGAGCCACATGCCATAAATCGTCTAAACTAAAAATCTCGCCTTCGTTGATAAAGTGGCTGTCCACCTCATTATCTTCTTTAATGATCGTGGTGGTGGCCTGCCAGTTAAGCGGCAAATCCAAAAGCGCCATAGCCGTCATCAGTTTGGTGAGGCTGGCGAGGGGCCGAATGGCGCCGCCATTTTTTTGAAAAAGCACTGTGCCGGTGCCATCATCCACCGCCAGCACCGTGGAGGCCGTAAATTGGCCCGAATATTCGCCCGGGACTTTGGACAAGGGTACTACTGGTTGGCTGGCTGGAAAATTTTCCAGGGCCACATCCCCGCCGAGGAGCGGCCTCTCTCCGGCCCGCGGAAATTGGATAAAATTTTTATTTTGAGAGGTAAAAGAAACAGACCCGACAAATAAAAAAAATACCCCCAGGACAATCAGGCCATAAGAAAAGAAAAAGTTTTTGATTCCCTCACTGAATTTCATACTTAACAGCGTTCGTAATATATTCGTGCTTATGCAATTTTTCATAATCCGGCAATTCCGTCACGTTCTTTAGTCCCAAATGCCGCAGATACTCCATGGTTACTTCAAAAGCCGACAAAAGGTTGGCCGGATCGTCCACTTCTTTAACCAAACCGCGGATCATAAGGTTGCGCAAAATTAAACTGCAATTAACCCCGCGAATTTGTTCCAGCTCCGGCTTGGTAATGGGCCCGCAATAAGAAATGACAGTGAGCGTTTCCAGCTGGGGCCGGGTGAGTTCGCCGGAAACTTCCGCTTTTAAAAATTCCTCGGCCGCTTCCCTATTATCGGGACTAGAGGCCATTTGCCACTCATCATTATTTTGTAAAATAACAATGCCGGATTCCGGATGGTTGTATTTTTGGCGTAAAATTTCCAGAGTGGCGTTGATTTTAGAGACATCCACCTCCAGGGCTTTAGCAATTTTTTTAACGGACAGGGGTTTGGAAGCGACAAATAAAATTGTTTCCACCTTGGCGGGCAATTGACTCATACTTTAAGCTTTAATAATCACCAAATCTTCAAACGACTTGGGTTGTTTAACT
>JBBUBK010000063.1:0-1179 GCA_038058265.1 Patescibacteria group bacterium | reverse complement strand
AAATCGTTTTCGTAGCGGAGCGGAGAAAACACCTTATACCCCTTTCTAATAAATAAAAAAACGAATTTATTCCCCTTTTTAAAAAGCCTGTCAAAATTCCTTATTATCAGAAAAATATTTTTTTGAATTGCGTATAATGTTAGGGATATACGAAGTTTTGGCCTGTTATTTTATCCACACCCCGCTCATTGACACCATTGTATATCTATGGTACTATATAATCAAGAAAAAGACTTTTGGCCGGGGTTATTGCCCCAAATTGGTCAAAGGTTCTTTTTTGTTTTACTCATCTTGGGGAAAGACGGAAATTAGCCATTTTTGGCCATTTTTAATATTTTCCTTAATTTGCACGAAAAAACGTTGCCCTTCTGGCGTAACACCAGCGAACCGATGCAAATAAATGTTTGGCTCTTCCTTGCTGGTTTGAGTAGTAGGTTTGATATTGCTATTTTGAACCAGTTCAATGGCGCAAGGGAAGTATTTCAACCGCCGAGTTTTATCTCGGATATTAGTTTTTTCGTGCAAATGATGCCAAAAAAGACCTAAGAATATCTTTTCTTTGTCAAAATACGTCGACCGAACATACGGTCGTCTTTTAGTTTTGTTTTTGATTTCCTTATACTGGCCAAAAGCATTTTTAATCACTTTATCCCAGTGAGTACTTGGCAATCTACGGGATTTGGTTTTATAATAGGCATCCATAATGCGAATATTCTATCATATCAGTGGATAAAATAACAGGTCAAAATTTGGATGAAATAAACCTGCCTCGCCGAAGCGAGGCAGGTTTATGGAACCGCATATCCTGTGTTATACGCTGTAATAAAAAACCGATTCGTTAATGATTTTGGCGGTTTATTTCCCCTTCAAGAATCGGCCTTTCAAACTATCTTCAGCCTGCTTTGGCAATTCAGGACTCCCCAGCTCTTGAGGCTGCTCTCCAGGTGACAATACTGTTGGGCTTGTTCTGTCAAGCATTCTCTTTTTTAGTGATGATTGATCTCCTGTTGGTTCCTTCTTTGGAAGACCGGCCTTGAAAGTTTCAGCTTCCGGCGGAGTGTATCCGTGTTCGTTCATATGTTTTTGGTTAATGTTTAAATTTTTGAGTCATACTCGACCTCCATAATAAACCGCCAAAATCATTATTCAAATTTCACAATCGGCTTTTCACTATGGCAC
>JBBUBK010000062.1:0-9056 GCA_038058265.1 Patescibacteria group bacterium | reverse complement strand
GGTTTTTAGTTTGCGAGTTCCCAATTAGGATCGGCTTTTATTTTACGCCATGGCGTAAATTTTTTTCTTTGCGCTTGTTTGTAGCCGGCCAGGGCAATCATGGCGGCGTTGTCCATGCAGTATTTAGAATCCGGAAATAATAGTTTGGCTTTGGAAAATTGAGCTGTAATTTTTTCTGACAGGGTTTCCCGTAATTTTTTATTAGCGCTTACGCCTCCGCCCACAATAATTGTTTTGGGGTTATATTCTTTAGCCGCGTTTATGGTTTTGCCAGCCAAAACATCAATTATCGCCTGTTCAAAACTGGCGCAAAAATTGGCGTGGTTTACTTTGGGGTTATCGCGCAAGTAATATAACGCGGAAGTTTTTAAGCCGGAGAAACTAAAATCCCAGCCAGAGGCTGGTCCGCCTTTGGCGGAAAAATACTTATTACTCATCATCGGCCTGGGGAAATTTATGGCTTTAGGGTTGCCCTTTACGGCCAGTTTAGAAATTTGCGGTCCGCCCGGGTAGGGGAGGCGCAGAAGTTTAGCTACTTTATCAAAACATTCGCCGGCCGCGTCGTCTTTGGTTTTGCCCAGCAGTTTATACTGCCCTTCTTTTTTTATTAAAATTAATTCCGTATGCCCTCCACTCACAATTAACGCAATAGCTGGATATTTTAATTTATTTGTGATTTGTGATTTGTGATTTGTGATTTTCACAGAGTAGACGTGTCCCTCAATGTGGTTAACCGCTACCAGCGGAATATTCCAAGCATAAGAAAGCGCCTTAGCCGCTTCCACTCCCACAATTAATCCGGTAATAAGTCCTGGTCCGGCTGTCACTGCAATCGCGTCCGGGCGCAAATTGCCCTTTAAAATTTCTTCAATCAACGGCACAATTTTTTCCGCATGCAACCGGCCGGCAATTTCCGGCACCACCCCGCCGTATTTTTTATGCACGGCGATTTGCGAAGCGGTTTTTTCGTTTAACACAAAACAGCCCTGCTTGGAGCAATTCAAGAGGGCCACGGAAGTATCGTCGCAAGAACTTTCAATGCCTAAGATTAACATATTGTGACAGGGGGGAGAATCGAACTCCCGACCTTAGGGTTATGAATCCTACGCTCTCACCAGCTGAGCTACCCTGCCTAACAGAAATAATCATAGCGAAAAATACCAAAAAAGTCAATTTTGCCTGAAGGAATGACAGTCGGAAGTGTTTTATGGTATAATAGTTTTAGTCTAATTTTTCCCGACGCTTCGGTCGGGATCCCGACTTTACGTCGGGATAACTCTTTATTCCTATGGACAAGAAAACCAAGACAATCATAGTTGTGGTGCTATCCGTAGTGGTGGTCGGCGGGGCATTTTATGGCTTTAGACGCTGGCAACAACAGCGTTTGGTTAATCAATATCTTAAAGGGATATATGGCACGGATGCCGGCGGTTTGCTGGGAAAATTAACCGGTGGCAGTGGCGGTATCTCCAATCAGGTGGCGCAAGAAATTGCCAAAGAAATGGCTAAAGAGGAAGCGCAACAAAAGGTGGACGAAGTTAAAGAGGCGGCCAAAACCCCGGAAGACAGATACAACGAAATCCAAGAAACGGTTGCTATAGGCACAGTCGTGCCTATTTTGAATAGCGAGATTAAGCCCATTATAGAAAAGGTTTTTGGCAAGGCAAAAATGGTGATGTATAGTGGTGGTTATGCCGGAACCGAGAATTCGTTTTTGACCTCTTTTAAAGTGCCGCGCGTAATTAAGGCGCAAGATTTGGGAAGTTTAGCCCAGGAACTTACCGGTAAGGGTTATAAGGTTGTGAGCAATACCGCGGACACTAATAGCGGTACGGTGATGATGGAAAAAGAAGGGGTATATCTTTCCTTTTCTTATGAAGGCTCCGACAGCCAGGAAATAGGATTGATGTATGTAAAGCAGTAAGAATAAAAAATAAAAATAATTTCCATGGTAAAAATCCCTTTTTTTCTTAGGAATAGTTGGAAAATTTTATGGTCGGTTGTTTTAGCGGCCGGCTGTTTTGTTATAGTTTTTATTAGTTTTTTCTTTATAAAACTTCATTACTTGTTTGATTGGTCAACGGGTTTTGATCCGGTTCGGGCGGAAAATAACAGTTATTTAATTTCTAATACCAGTCTCGGTTCCAACTGCGCCAATGGGGCGGAAACCAGCCTCATACTTAGCACCGCCTTTATCAAAACCTACCACCTGCGCGACACGACCGACGGTTATGGCGTTTCTACCGCCAAAGATGGCGGTTATTTGGTGCTAGGCGATACCATCGCCGGCGGGGGCATGGCGGCGCCTTTTCCTTATGTTGTTAAAACTGACGCTAAAGGCGGTAAAATGTGGAGTAAAGACTTTAGCAGCCAAAGCTCGGCGCTCGGCGCCCTCAGTTCCAGGCATCTTGGACGTTTGGCGGTGGAGACCACCGACGGAAATTTTGTTACGGCGATTGATGTTTTGGATTTTGTTGACGAAAATTTAAAAGAATTTTATGGCGATGTTTTAGTCACAAAATTAAACAAAAATGGCGCGCAACTCTGGTCGTTAATGCTCGGCGACCACAGCATTGATCGACCGCGGCAAATTTGGGCCTTGCCCGAGGGCGGGGTGATGCTTTTGGCCCGTTTTCTTAAGACCGGTTACGGCAGTGAGATAACCGATGGCGTGCCCGAATACAGCGTCTTTATTAAAATAGACAAAAATGGAAAAGCGCAAACTTCCCAAAAAATGGACTGGAATGCCATAAGCACGGAACGTTTAGCGGACGGAAGTTTTATTGTTTTAGCGGAGATTGCCGTAGCCCAGCCGGAACAGCCGCAAAATATTTTAGGGCCGGAAGTAGTATTGCATGCTTTGCCGACGATGATAAAATTGGACAGTAATTTGAAGGTAGTTTGGGCCAAGAGCCTGGAAATGATTCCCACGGAGTTGAATACCCCGGCTAGTTATTCTAGTACCAGTTTGACCATGGGAAAAACCGTCATCCGTTTGGCCGGCGGTGATTTTCGGGTGGTGCAAGCGGCGCCCGATGGTGGTTTTATCGCTTTTGGTTATAATAATTTAATGCTTACTCAAGGCATCTCCTCCGGAGGCAGACTTGATGTTTCTAGCGCTGATGTCACTCTGCGTCCGTTTGCGGCGGTTAAAGTTGACGCGAACGGTAATTATGTGTGGAATAAAAAACTTACCATCAATTTGGTTTCCGGCGGCGATGCCAACGATTTTCATGTGGCGAGAACCACCGATGGTAATTTTGTTATTATGAAAGATGTGGTTTATGACAGCACGTTTGCCTCGGCGGTAAATATCGGACTCATTAAAACCGACGCTGATTTTAATCCGATGTGGGTAAAGCAATATAGCGTGGAACGCGAGGTGTCGGGCTATGGCCTGCAGCCAACAAGCGATAAAGGCGTGGTGGTTGTTGGCAGTATGTTAACGACCAAGATGCGCTACGTGATGGGAACATTGGAACCGTATACGGAAGCGGCTTTAATAAAAGTGGACGCGAACGGCGAAGCGAACGGTTGCGTTTCGGTTACCGCTCATTCGGGCGCGACGTTGGAAGACCAAAGCAGTTATTTGGTGATGCAAAACATGAAGGTATCCGGGCCGGAAAATTTGAAATTGAAAATAAATAAAAAAGTAAAAGAAAAAGTGGCGAATGCCAAGAGCGTGGCGCGGGATATTTGTAAATATAACAAATTAAGCGTGGCGCCAGATTGTTCGCTATTGACTTCTTCCGGCGGTTCTACGCCGACAGCGCCCGGGCAAACAATAACGCCACCCGCGGCCAAAACCTGGGCGGCGATAAATTATGAAAATACCAAAGAGGTCGCGGTAGAAGGATATAAAAATACTTCAGCGCACGCCGAACTACTTCCTGTTTTAAATCAAATATATAATAGTCAGGTTAAGATAAAGGACAGCATGAAGAGCATGTGGCTCGCCTATGTTTTTCCGCGTCCGGCCACGCGCGCGGATGTGGAGACAGTGCAGAGATTTTATGAAGGATTAGGTTATAAAATTACCGATTCCACCGGCGGGGATTTGTGGGTTTCCAAAATCGGCTTGACCATGCACCTCACTTTTTCCATTAATAATTCCATGCTAGGAAAATTGGAAATAATGTTTTAATTATGAACAAAAAAATTTTTGGCATCGCGTTTATTTTAACGGGTGTTTTGGTTTTTACAGGCGTTGGTTGCGTTAATAAAAGTCCGGCTGATGCTCAAAAACAAACCAAAGTCAATCCAACAACAAATGCCAATTTTTTAATTGCCAATTCAACAGATGTCTGTAATTTGGCTACAGAAACAGAAGCGCCTAACGCGCAGGCGAAAGAATTAAAATCAATTTTTAACGAGGCCGGCGGCGAGATGAAATTTATCATTAATATTCCGCAAGATTCTCAAACCGGAGACACATTTGTTTATGTTTTGAAAAATAAACCAACAACGAAGAAATTGGAAAGCGCCTTTAAAAAACATGGCTATAAAATAGTCATGTCAGGCGATATGATGATAGTCACAAAGGGCCTGCTTAATTTTAGCATTAGCTTGACCGATAAAGGGGAGTGTCAGCAGGTTGTCATCATGACATCGGAAGAACCGTTTAAATTGGGCGGAGCGGTAACAACAGGAGAGTGTAAAAAAATGTTGGAGATAGCTCGTCTGGCCGACTATTATAAAAATGATATGTACACTTCGTGGTCAAATGCCATCAAATTATATAATTATTGGTATATGCTGGCGGCAAAATATGGCGTGGCAAAAGAGGTCATCGCGAAAACTTGCCGGGAAAAACTTGGGATTTAACGAGGAAGTGGAGTGGTGAGAGATGACAGTTTTGGTGTCTACTATTTATTCCTCAGCACATAATACGTTGCCTTCCCTTTGCCTTGTTTTTCAATGAGCCCCAGCTCGATTAATTTTTTAAAGTCTAAATTTCGTGTTGGTCGAGCACGCTTGGTAAGTTTGGCGTAATCGCTATCTTTAATAAAACCATGTTGCTTAATGTGACCAAGTATTATTTGGTGGTATTGTTGTAAAATGTTTGCCGGAGTCCCGCTTGATTTAACAAGCTCGTCACCAACACGCAGTAATTCATCAATAATGCCATCAGTAAAATATTCAAGCCAGGAGGTGAAATCTATTGAATTAATTAGGTCGTAATAATTTCCGATAAGACCAACATTCTGAAAATACTTGGTAACATTTTGATTGTAATAGTTCTCAAAACTAAAGAGATTAAAGGTGTTGAGTCCCATGCCAGCAAGTAAAACTTTTGTGGTTAGCCGAGCGGTTCGGCCATTGCCATCGACAAAAGGATGAATAATGACAAATTGCTTATGGAAAATACCAGCGATAATCAACGAATCAAGTTTGGTTTTATTTTCATTCACATACTGTAAAAGTTCGTCCACCAACCCGGGAATGTCTTTATGATCCGGAGGGAAATAAATGGGCTGCCGTGTTTGCGGATTGTTGACAAATACAGGCTCTTGTCGAAGTTTGCCAGAACGAAATTCATGAATAAGTCCATCCGTTACGGTTCTTTGAATTGATAAAATAAGATCTAAATCAAAATGAGTATCGTCCTGTTTGGTTCGAGTGTTGAGGATAACAAGAGCCTGGTTGTAATTGAGCACCTCTTTTTCACTGTCCCTTACATGTTCTGGAGCATGTTTGAGAATCTTTTTCACCTCGGTAAGTGGTAGTGGGTTGCCTTCAATGCTTGTGGAGGAATGAGCGGAAACGCCCCTCGCTTTTCGTTCAAAATCAAGTAAAATAACTTCTGAAAAATGTTTACTGTTCAGTTCCGTGACCAGAGCAGTTACGCGCTTTATATTAGCAAGCAGTGTAGGAGTTATTGTGTAGTTAGGCTGGAACATGTAATAAAATCTGAGCTAAATTATAGACGTATTATAGACGAATATTAGACGATTGTCAAGATATAATTTTTACACTAAACATAAACAAAAAACGAGACTTCGCTGATGCAAAATCCCGTTTAGTAGCCCCAACGAGAATCGAACTCGTATTACCTCATTGAAAGCGAGGTGTCCTGACCATTAGACGATGGGGCCAAGTGAAAATTTCAAAATCCAAATTCCAAATGTCAAATAAATTTATAAATTTCCAATGAAAATATAATAACTTATTTTAGCTAAAAAGTCAAGATTAAAAACAATCCCGTCCCGAGGACTCGGGATCGGGATTGTTTAGAAGATGAAGACTATGCTTTAAGCGCGTCCTTTAAAGCCTTGCCGGCTTTAAATTTGGGAACCTTTACCGCCGGGATTTGAATCTTTTCGGTCGGATGTTGCGGATTGACGCCGGTGCGGGCCGCGCGGAGCTTGGAACTAAAAGCGCCAAAACCGGTCAGGACCACTTCTTCGCCTTTCTTTAAGGCTTCGGTGACCAAGGCCGTAAAAGTACTGAGCATCTCCTCGCCTTCGCGTTTGGAAATGTTCAATTTTTCCGCTAAAGCTTGAGCTAATTCTGCTTTATTCATAGGTTCACCCCCTTTCGGTAAGAGTTAGTAAAGTTTGTATTAAGCCAGAGATTCCTCTCCCGAGTCCTCGGGATCGGAATGACAACTGTGGAATCACCGTTTACTATAGTATCATTTTTAGCTATGATAAGCAAAAAAATTGTCCACAGAGCTTATTTGGCGTATTCCACTACGCGGGTTTCGCGGATAATAGTGATCCGGATTTCACCGGGGTATTGAAGTTCTTGTTCAATTTTGCGGGCGATGTCTTTGGCCAATTGAAAAGCGGAATAATCATCAATTTCATTCGGCTTAACAAAGACGCGTATTTCGCGGCCGGCTTGAATGGCGTAAACTTTTTCAATGCCCGGGAAACCGCTGGCGGTTTTTTCCAGTTCTTCCAGACGCGCCACAAATTGTTCGTAAGTGTCCTTGCGGGCGCCCATGCGCGCGCCGGAAATGGCGTCGGCGGCTTTAACCACCGAAGCATAGATGTTGTAGGGCTGATCGGCGTGATGGGTTTTGGCCGCTTGCGCCACATCTTCATCCAAATTGAATTTTTTAAGAATGACGTAGCCGATTTCCGGATGCGACCCTTGGGTCTCTTGATCCACGGATTTGCCGATGTCATGAAAGAAGCCGCATTTTTTGGCTTTGGCGGCATCCAACCCCAGCTCCTCGGCGATGAGGGCCGAGAGGTAGGCCGTTTCCATGGAATGGTTTAAGATATTTTGGCCGTAGCTGGTGCGGTATTTAAGCCGTCCGACGATGCCCACCAATTTGGGGTCAATGCCGGTGATGCCCATTTTGTAGAGCGATTCTTCGCCGGCCTTTTTAATATCCAGGGCCAAATCTTGTTTGGCCTTTTCCACAAACTCTTCAATGCGCGCTGGCTGAATACGGCCGTCGGCCATAAGTTTTTCCAGCGCGAGCTTGGCCACTTGGCGGCGGATGGGAGAGAAGCCGGAGACCATAATGGTTTCCGGAGTTTCATCAATAATCAGTTCACAGCCGGTAAGTTTTTCTATGGCTTTAATATTACGGCCTTCTTTGCCGATAATGCGCCCCTTCATTTCATCGTTGGGCAAGCTTACGGCGGTGGAAGTGGTTTCGGCCGCGTGCGAAGAGGCGGTGCGCTGGATGGCGCCCATAATAATGTCCCGCGCCTTGTCCTCATAGGCTTCGGAGGCCGTCATTTCCATTTTGCGGATGCGGGCCATTAAATCATCTTTGCTTTGTTGTTCAATTTGTTTAATTAATTCTTCCTTGGCTTCTTCCTTGGTGAGACTCGCGATGTTTTGCAATTTTAAAGCTTGCTGTTCGCGCAGGCCTTCAATCTCGCCTTTAATTTGGTTGACGCGGTCTATTCTTTCCTGCAGTTTTTGCTGTTTGTCTTGGAACTCCAAAAGTTTTTGGTCAAACATACTTTCGCGCCGCTCCAAACGTTGTTGCACGTTGTGAAGTTCCTGGCGATTCTGCCGTTCTTCGCGCTTGGCCTCATCTATGATTTGCACAGCTTTTTCTTTGGCCTGCAAAATAAATTCTTGCTGTTTGGTTTTGGCCTCGTTTAAGATTTTTTCGGCTTTGGCCTCTATGGAGTTGGCCTGGGCCTGGGCGATTTTTTTACGCAAAAAGTAGCCGACAACCAGGCCGATAATCAGTCCGACGGCGCCCAAAAGCGGTAAAATTAATTGCGACATAAATAAAAATCCTCATGAAATTTGAGGACGTTATTTACAGCCGCGGCTGGAAAGCCCGGACTTTAAGAAGAAGGGTTTTTCAACAAACTAAAACATCAAATTCGTTAGTCTGTTAAGACTTACGAGTGGTACTTTCTGGAAAGTAGTAGCAAGATGTTTATTAAGCATAATTTGACGGAAATCTCCGGAAAATCGCTATTCTATGAAAAACTTTATTCCTTCTTAAGTAATAACGCCTCAAAGATCGGTTATTAATTTAATCTGACTTTAGTGTAGCACATTTTCGGCCTGGCGTCAAGTTAGCCCTAAAACAGGGGTTTTTACAAAGTCTCGGCTTCTTTTAGGATATAGGGGCCGATAGCGGTGCGGGTTAACTCAAGGCAGTAAGCTCCTACCCCCAGGGCCTGGCCAATGTCTTGGGCTAAGGTGCGGATGTAGGTGCCGGCCGAGCAGGACACTTCAATTTTAAGATAAGGCCAGGCGTAGCTTAAAAATTTAATTTCATAGATTTCAATTTGGGCGGGTTTGCGCTCCACGGTTTGGCCTTGGCGGGCCAGGGTATATAATCTTTGGCCATTTATTTTTTTGGCGGAAAACATCGGCGGGGTTTGTTCTTGTTTGCCAATGAATTTTTTTAAAACTGTTTTTATTGTCGCCTCGTCTGGTTTTGAAATTTGATATTTGGGATTTGTAATTTCACCAGTCGGGTCTCCCGTCTCCGAAGTAGCGCCCAAAAACAAAACGGCCTCATAAGTTTTGGGCAAATTTTTAAATTCGTCCAGCCGTTTGGTGGCTTCGCGCCCTACGCCCACAATTAAAAGTCCGGTGGCAAACGGGTCCAACGTACCGGCATG
>JBBUBK010000061.1:10798-21900 GCA_038058265.1 Patescibacteria group bacterium | reverse complement strand
GAAAACAAAGAAGGCGCGCGGACCACGCCCTCTATTGTGGCCATCTCCAAATCCGGCGAACGGTTGGTGGGTTTACTCGCCAAACGCCAGGCCGTCACCAATCCGGAAAACACGCTTTACTCCATTAAGCGCCTTATTGGCCGCCGCTGGAGTGATCCGGAAGTTCAGCGCGACCTTAAATTAATGCCGTATAAAATTGTTAAATCCGGCGAGGGTGTTAAAGTTGTACTTCAAAATAAGGAATATTCCCCGCAGGAAATTTCGGCTATGATTTTGGGCAAAATGAAAGCTGACGCCGAAGAACGGCTGGGCGAAAAAATTACTGAAGCGGTAATTACCGTGCCAGCGTATTTTGATGATAGCCAACGCCAGGCCACCAAGGACGCGGGCGAAATTGCCGGCCTTAAAGTTCTGCGGATTATTAACGAACCGACCGCGGCCGCCTTGGCCTATGGTTTTGATAAAAAAACCGAACAAAAAATTGCTGTGTATGATTTGGGCGGCGGCACTTTTGATATTTCCATTTTGGAAGTGGCGCCGGATAATGTGCAGGTGCTCTCCACTAACGGCGACACGCATCTTGGCGGTGATGACTTTGACCAGGTTTTAATCCGCTGGATTTTGGACGAATTTAGAAAAGACCAGGGCATTGATCTGTCCAAAGATAATTTGGCTCTGCAACGCATTAAAGAAGCGGCTGAAAAAGCCAAAATCGAACTCTCTACCGCCCAGGAAAGTGAAATCAATCAGCCGTTTATTACTTCGGATGCCAATGGCCCCAAACATTTAGTCTTAAAATTAACCCGTTCCAAGTTGGAAGAATTAGTGGGGGATTTGGTGCAGAAAACTTTAGAGCCGGTTAAAAAAGCTTTGGCTGATGCCAAGCTGGGCGTAAACGATTTGCACGAGGTTATAATGGTGGGCGGTATGACCCGTATGCCTCTTGTTTTACAAACCGTGGAAAAGTTTTTTAATAAGAAGCCAAATATTTCCGTGAATCCGGACGAAGTGGTGGCTGTGGGCGCGGGCGTGCAGGGCGGGGTTCTGGGTGGTGAAGTTAAAGATATATTATTGTTGGATGTAACTCCGCTGTCGCTGGGCTTGGAAACTTTGGGTGGAGTGATGACTAAACTTATTGAACGCAACACCACTATTCCTACCAGCAAAACTCAAACCTTTTCCACGGCCGCGGATAATCAGCCTGGCGTGGAGATTCACGTGCTCCAGGGCGAGCGCCCCATGGCTGGCGACAACAAAACTTTGGGACGCTTTATGCTGGACGGAATTCCGCCGGCGCCTCGCGGCGTGCCTCAAGTAGAAGTGTCTTTTGATATTGATGCCAACGGCATTTTGAATGTTAAAGCCAAAGACAAAGCTACCAATAAAGAACAGTCCATTAAAATTACCGCTTCCTCCGGGTTATCCAAAGAAGAAGTGGAAAAAATGAAAAAGGAAGCCGAGGCGCATGCCGATGAAGATAAAAAGAAGCAGGAACTTATTGAAGCGCGCAATTTGGCCGATACCATGGTGTACACCACCGAAAAAATGATGAAGGAAGTGGAAGAAAAAAAGGTAGCTATTACCGACGATGAGAAAAAAGCGGTAAATGACGCTTTGGTTAAAGTTAAGGAAGTAAAAGACAAGGATGACGTGGAAGCCATAAAGAAAACAGCCGAGGAGCTCTCCAAATCCGCGCAGGTGGTGGGTATGAAAATGTACAGTGCGAATAACACGAATGCGAGCAAGGATGGCACGAATCCACCGCCCCAGGATAACGCGGAGAAAAAAGAAGATGGTCCAATAGAAGGCGAAGTTGTTAAATAATTTATATTGTATGATTAAAACTGTTTGTATGTACTGTGGAAGGTATCATGAGAAGAAGGGGAATTTAGGAGAAAAAGATGGCATTTCCCATGGTGTATGTTCCAGATGCCTTATTTGTAAAGATAATGACGGCATTCCAGAGGCCGATTTAAGATTTGATATTATAAGAGAGATTAGTGATCGTATTGTCTGGCAGGGTGAAGACAAATCTAATTGGCCGAAAAAAGATGTAGAATTATACGACCGACTTTATAAAGAAGTTAAAGAAGAATTAGGCGAGGGCGGCGTGGATCGCCGATAATTTTTATGCCCAAGGATTATTACAAATTACTCGGCGTAGAGAAGGGCGCCACGCAGGATGAAATTAAAAAAGCTTTTAAGAAGCTGGCTTTGCAATTTCATCCGGACCGGCCGGGTGGAGATGAAAAAAAGTTTAAAGAAATTAACGAGGCCTACCAGGTGCTGGGCGACGCGGAAAAACGCGCTCGTTTTGATCAATTTGGTTCGGATTTTGATCAGCAAGGCGGATTTGGCGCCGGCATGAATTGGGATGATTTTATGCGCTCGGCGCGCGGCGGACAGGGAGGCGGCGGCATGAATTTTGATTTTGGCGGCATGGATTTTGGCGATATGTTTGGTGATTTATTCGGCAATAGGTCCGCCTCCGCTCGCCGCGGGCGAGCTCAAACGAGACGAGGGCGGGATATTCAGGTGGATGTGGAATTGGATTTTAAGCAAGCCGCGTTTGGTTTGGAACGAGAAATATCTTTGCGCAAACAAACTAAATGCGATGTCTGCCACGGCTCCGGTAGTGAACCCGGCAGTAAAATGGAAACCTGCGCCATTTGCCATGGCCAGGGCCAGGTGGTGCAGAATCAGCGCACTATTTTGGGCGTGATGCAAAGCGTTAACACTTGCCCGGATTGTCATGGTCGTGGAGAAAAACCCGGCAAAAAATGTAAACATTGCGGGGGCGATGGTGTTTTATCAAAAAATGTTGATATCAAAGTAAAAATTCCGGCCGGCATAGATGACGGCCAGTCCATCCGTTTAAGCGGGCACGGCGAGGCCGCGGCGCATGGCGGAGAAACAGGGGATTTGTACGTGCAAGCGCATATTAAACCCAGCAGCTATTTTCACCGCGAGGGTTTTGATGTTTACACTGATTTAGAAATAAATTTCGCGCAAGCCGTGCTAGGCGATAAGGTGGAAGTAGAAACTTTGGACGGCGTAGTTAAGCTCATGGTTCCCGAAGGCACTGAATCGGGTCAACTCATTCGCCTTAAAGGGCATGGCATAGAAAAGTTAGGCCGGGGCGGTCGGGGCGACCAGTATGTAAGGGTTAAAATAAAAGTGCCCAAAAAACCCAACCGGGAATTAAAAAAGAAATTAGAAGAATTAAAAAAAGATTTGTAGAGACGATCGCCTAAGGCGACCGTCTCTATTTGTTTTTAGGGTATTTGTGGTATAATAATCCCGCATGAACAAGAAAGATTTTGAGAAGTTTTATCTGGCCAATGTGGACAAAATTTACCGTTTTGTCTTTTTTCGCGTTAACAAAGACAAAGAATCGGCCCAGGATTTAGTTTCGGAAATTTTTATGAAAGCGCTGGAAAATTTTGAGAGTTACGACCCGCAAAAATCCAGCAGCGCCTGGGTTTTTACCATCGCCAAAAATCATCTGGCCAATTATTGGCGCGACCATAAATCCGCCTTGGCCATACCGGAGGGTGGGGAAGACGAGTGGGAAGATATTTTTTGGAAAAAATTGGCTTTTCGCAGTTATCAGACTATTGAATTAAAGCGGGAAATTTACGAATTATTGGACAAATTAGAGGGGGAAGAAAAAGAGCTTGTAACTTTGCACTACCTTTTTGGGTATAGTTATACAGAGGTAGGAAAAATAAAGGGCATGAGCGAGGGAGCGGTTAAAGTGGCGGCTCATCGGGCGATTAAGAAATTACGTAAAGTGTCATTGCGAGGAGTATAGCGACGAAGCAATCTCAAGAAATAACGGGATTGCCGCGCTCCCTACGGTCGCTCGCAATGACAATAATAATATGAACTTAAAAATCCGTTACAATTTATGGCAAGCCAAACGGCGGTTGTCGCCGAACCGGAAATATAAGGCAATTTTATGGAAGAATCTTTCCGTTGCCTGGCATAACAGGTATCAGTCCGATTATTTTTGGTATCAGCGCCCGGCGTTTAAATGGGCAACGGTGGGAGTGGCGGGTGTAATGCTGGCCGGAAGCATCAGTACCGGCGCCTACGCTTATAATAGCCCTGAAGTGACGGAGGGCATGGCGTTATATCCCTTAAAGCAGGCGTTGGAACAAGTGGAAGAAGCAGCCGCGGTGACGCCCGAGGGCAAAGCCAAATTTTACCTTAAAAAAATTCAACGCCGCGAAGCAGAAAAAGTGGTGATGGAACGCCGTCATCAGAAATTGGAAAAAATTGATAGTCAGATAAAGATAGTAGAGGATAAATTGGAAAAAAATAATGAACGTTTGGAAAAGATAAAAGTTAAAGATGAAACTTTAAAATTCCAGATTAAAGAACGGCTAGAAAATCGTTTGGAAAAACAGAGAGAGCGTTTAGAAAAGCGCGAGCAGAATTTAAAAAATAAAAAAGAGCGTTTAATTAATAAACCCAAAAATTCCGTTCTTGCCCCCGGTTTCCGGCGCGGCGCAGGTCGAAACGGAATTGAGGAAAATAAAATTAATAACTAACCTATAAATGTATGAAAAAAATTATTTATTTACTTTCTTTCATCGCTCTATTGGGCTTGGCTTTACCGGCCTTGGCCAACGAGGATGCCGCCGCCACCGGCTCGGCGGAAGTTAAGAGCGACAAAGCGGTGGCGGTTTATGAACCGCGCGTCGTAAATTTTAGGGGCCAAATTACGGGAATCAGCGGCTCGGTGTTACCGGCGGATGTCACCCTCAAACTGGAACAAGTTTCTCCCAAGAAACTTAAGAATTATGCCGGCACTTTTCCGGCCAAGGGCAATTCCATTGTCTTGCACTTAACCAGCGACACCAAATCGGTCCGTAAGTATTCGGGCCAGGCCGATTTTTCCGAATTGGCGGTAGGTGATAAGGTTAGCGCTAGCGGCAAACTGCAAGCCGATGGCACCGTTAATGCCACCATGATTAAGGACAACTCCATCCATGTGACTTTTAACGCCAAAAGGGGCATAGTGATGACGATTGATCCGGCCGCTAAAATTTTCACCATCAAGAATGAAAATAAAGAGTTTAAGGTGTATGTTGCTGACGCGACCAAATTCGCCAAGGCGGGCGTAGAAAAGCCGACCCTGGCCGATCTCAAGATTGGCGACGCGGTAAATGTGCGGGGCGTCATCCGCCAGGCAGCGAATGAAATTAACGCGGATTATGTGCTGATAAAGGTGGGTGAGAATGAAAAACAGCTTAAGCGGTTGGAATTAAAGAAACAGGTCTTGGAAAAGGCCTTAGCCAGAGTGCAGGCCGAGCTAGCCGCCGTGTTGAAGAAAATTGAAGAATTGAAGGGCGGAGTAGTCGTGACTCCTGCTCCCGTGGCGACTTCGACCGTGACGCAGTAATTGCTGAATAAAAAAATACCCCGACTTTACGTCGGGGTATTTTTTTATTCGTGTTTATCCAACACTTCATTCACCATCCGGTCGGATTCTTTATTGCCCTCGCGCCGGGTATGGATAAAGTTTACTTTTTTAAAAGCGGCCGCGGCGTTATAGGCCTGGATGTAAAGTTTTTGCAAAGTCGGTTCTTTAACTTTATATTCTCGTTTCATTTGTTTGGTTACCAGCTCGCTGTCTAAAATACAATCCACTTCGCGCGCGCCCAGCTCGCGGGCTTTTTTAAGTCCGGAAATTAAAGCCGAGTATTCGGCAAAGTTGTTGGTCTGCTTACCCAAATATTCGCCGTAAGCGGCTAAAATTTTTCCCGCTTCGTTTTTTATCACCACGCCCGCCGCGGCCGGTCCGGGATTGCCCCGCGCCCCGCCGTCGGTGTAGATTGTTAGTTTCATAAAGTAAAGTTTTAATAAGTTAATTGCCACAAACCTTCCTCGTTATTAATTTTCGCGCCAAAGTAAAAAATCCGTCGTTCGCTGTCGGCCGTGGCCGCCGTTATCGGCTGGTCAATTAAATTATGGCTCACCAAATAGTAGGGAAAGAGCACCGTCACCCGGTTTTCCCAGACCAAACCCAAGGTGTTGCTTTTATCCAAAGGCATGGCTTCTTTTAACTGTTCGCCGGAACGGTTTAAAAGATAAGGTTCTTCGCTCTGGCTGTAAGTGGTTAATTCCCAGGGCGTCCAGATAAGCCACCAGTCGTTATAGGGCGAGATTAAAAATTTTTCGCCGTTGATTTTGTAAGTATTTTGAGAAGCTAATAGCAACATTTCCGATGTATTTTTCTTATGGAGTAAAACTTCGTTGTTTTTAGCGGCGATTAAATTATAAGTGTCGTCCAAAATTATATTTTCGGTATTTGGCGCGGGCGTAAAAATTGAATTAAAACCCAAGAGGTCATTGACCAATTCTATTCCGCCCGTATCATTTTTACGCAAGACCCAAAGCTGGCTGTTTTCCATGGTCCAATCCAGCCACTTATTTTTAGCGATGTTATAAACTTGTCCCAGGCGCGGGAGAAGGGAATAGAATTTGTTTTTGACGCCAAAAAACAGTTCCGGTTCAACGCTCTGTTTCCATTCATATTTTAAAATTGGTTCCTTAATTTTTTGCGTTAAATTTATTTGTTTTCCGGGGTTAACCGTATTAATAATAATTAAGGTTTTGTAAGGGGGCTCGGCCTCGCTAATAACCGCGTAATTATTTTTTTTGGCCCAGACAATGGTTAAGGGTTTGCCCGGCGGGAGTTCGAGAAGTAAGGTTTCTTTTTGTTGAGTTAAATCTCGGAGCCAGAATTCCAAAACGGTTTTTTGCCGGCTAAAAATTATAAAATTTCCATCAGCCGCCAAAGCGGCGTTTTTAATTTGTCCGGGCGCCAAAAGATAGGGTGTATTTTTTTTAAGCAAAGAAATTTCTTTGATATAAACGGTTTGCTTGCTTTTCACTTCCACGTCTTTAAGCCAATCAAAATAACCCGGGGCGGTAATTTTTAACCGGTATTTGCCCGGGGCGATATTTTTTAATCGGTAGGGCATACCACCTTTAAGCCAAGCGTCATTTAAGTAAACCACGGCGTTTACGGGTAAAATATCCACGTTAATCGCCCCGGTTTCTTTAATCAAACCGTTTTGCCAGTCGTAGCGATAGCCGCTGGAATACATAATTAAAACAGGGGTAATAACAAAAAAAGCCGCCACAAAAACAGCGAACAGGATCAGCCGATAACGGCGGGTAAATTTACTGCCGGGATATTCCATAGCCAAAGTTGATATTTTTCGGAGAAAATAGTATAATTATACTATCTTAAAATAGGGCTTAAGTCAATTTGGGCTATTATGTCGTATTTAGTAATAAATGGCGGAAAAAAGTTAAAAGGAGCGATTGCCAGCCAGCCGGCCAAAAATGCCGCGCTCTATGTTTTGTATGCCTGTTTAATGATAAAAGGCAAGAGCGTTTTACGGGATATTCCTAAAATTGAAGAGGTTTATCGCACGATTGAACTCTTAAAAAGCATCGGCGTTAAAATAAGCTGGCAAGGGAACGAGCTGGGAGTGGACGCTTCCGGCCAATTGAATTTAAATAAAATTGACCGCCGGGCCTGCGCCATGACCCGCGCCTCACTCTTTCTTTTGGGCGCGCTGACCCGTCGGGCCAATAATTTTAAAGTGTACAAAACCGGCGGCTGCCAGCTGGGCAAACGCACCATTAAGCCGCATGTTTTTGCTTTGCAAAAATTAGGCGTAACCGTGGAATCTTTTGAACATTACTATTTGGTAAAATACGGCGCGCTTAAAGCCAATAAAATTGTAATGTATGAATCGGGCGATACGGCCACGGCCAACGCCATTATGGCGGCGGTATTAATTCCGGGCCAAACGGTGATTAAAATGGCCTCGTCCAATTACATGGTGCAGGATCTTTGTTATTTCTTAAATAAGGCCGGCGCCAAAATTTCCGGTCTCGGCACGACCACGCTTACCATCGCCGGCGTTAAAAACCCGCCTGCCGGTAGGCAAGGATTAAAACCGGTAAAAAATTACGCCATTGTGCCGGATCCGATTGTCTCTATGACATTGCTTAGCGCCGGCATTGTCACCAAATCGCATCTCACCATAAAAAATTGCCCCTTGGAATTTTTGGAGCTGGAACTTTGTAAATTAGAAGTAATGGGGCAAAAATTTAAAATTAAAAATAAACATAAATCCCCAAGCGGATATTTTGATTTGGTGGATATAGAAATTTTTCCCAGCCAACTTAAATCTCTGCCCGACAAAATTTACGGCCGGCCTTTTCCCGGATTGAATATAGATAATTTGCCGTTGTTTGTGCCGATTTTAACCCAGGCCCGGGGGCGCACCTTGGTGCATGATTGGGCCTACGAAAACCGGGCCGTGTACAGTTTAGAATTGCAAAAATTAGGCGCTAAAATAACCTTGCTTGATCCGCACCGCCTGTGGGTGGAAGGCCCCGTCAAATTTAAACCGGCGGAAATTATCGCCCCGCCCGCTTTACGGCCGGCGGTAAATGTGCTGCTATGTATGCTGGCGGCGCCGGGCCAGTCCATTTTACGCAACACTTACGAAATTGAGCGCGGCTATGAAAATTTATATGAATTGTTAAACCAAGCCGGCGCGGAGATTAAAATTATTAAAGAGTAATTTTTTTTATGCAAAGTTTTTTTCCTTCACCCATTAAAGAACGGGCTAAAAAATATGCCGGAATTTATTTGGCGATAATTTTATTTATCGTTTCTTTTGGGCTTGGTATTTTGACGGGGCAGACTTGGCTCATAAAAAAACAATTGGCCAGCACTTCCACACCCGAAGTTACCAATGTAATTAATTTGGATCGGGTTTTCAGTCGTTCCAAAAATGTGAATTTTAATCAATTTTGGGAAGTCTGGGATAAAATTAAAGAAAAGTACGTTAAACAGCCGGTCAAAGATTCGGATATGTTTTACGGGGCGATTCAAGGCCTAACTTATTCTTTAGGCGACCCTTACTCGGTATATTTTCCGCCCAAAGCCGCCGCGGAGTTTTCTAAAGATTTATCCGGCGAGCTGGAGGGAATTGGCGCGGAAATTGGCATTAAAAATGATCAGTTGGTGGTCGTGGCGCCCCTGCCGGCCTCACCGGCCGAAAAAGCCGGCCTGCGCCCGGGCGATAAAATTTTAGCCATTGATAAAATTAATACTTTTGGCATGGACGTTAACACCGCCGTGAGTAAAATTAGGGGTAAAGCCGACACCCAGGTTACCTTGTTTATTTCCCGCGATGGCCTCGCCAAAGGTAAAGACATCATAATTACTCGGGCCAAAATCAATGTGCCGGCGGTGATGTATTCGGTTAAACCCGGCAATATCGCGTATTTGCGGATTATGCAGTTTAACGATGAGACTATGCCGCAGTTTGACAAGTATGTTAAAAAATTAACCAATGACGGCGTCAAAGGAATTATTTTGGACTTGCGCAGCAACCCTGGCGGATATTTGGATTCGGCGATTGATATGGCCAGCGCCTGGGTGGAAAAAGGCGTGGTCGTGAGCGAAAAAGGCAACGGCGGCTATTCCAAGGAACACAACACTCAAGGCAGTCATCCTTTAGCTAATCTTAAAACCATGGTTTTGGTTAACGGCGGGTCGGCCTCCGCTTCGGAAATCGTGGCCGGCGCTTTGCAGGATTATAAAAAAGCCACGGTTATCGGTGAAAAAACTTTCGGCAAGGGCTCGGTGCAGGATTTTGAAACCTTTTCCGACGGCTCGGCGCTTAAGCTTACCGTGGCTGAATGGTTTACTCCCAACGGCCGCAATATTAACCAGCAGGGGATTATGCCGGATATAGAAGTAAAAGAAGAATTTGAAAAGGAAAAAATTGGCGAGGACGTGATGATAAATAAAGCCCTGGAGCTGTTAAAATAGTAAAGTTTAATTTTAATAAAATTTCTATGCGTTATTCCCAGCTTTTTGGCCGAACCAGCAAATCCGTCCCGGCCGAAGAAACCAGTGTCAATGCCAAGTATCTAATTAAGGGAGGTTTTATTTCCAAGCAATTGGCCGGCGTTTATAATTTTTTGCCCTTGGGCCTTAGAGTTTTAAATAAAATTCAAAACATTATCCGCGAGGAAATGAACGCGCTGGGAGCGAGCGAAATTTTGATGCCCGCCCTGACTCAAGAGGAGTCCTACGTTCAGACTGGCCGTAGCGGCATGGACGTTTTATTTCGCACGGAAATGCACGGCGGCACCAAATTAGTCTTGAATCCGACCCATGAA
This sequence comes from Patescibacteria group bacterium, assembly GCA_038058265.1. Taxonomy (GTDB): domain Bacteria; phylum Patescibacteriota; class Patescibacteriia; order Magasanikbacterales; family GWA2-37-8; genus JBBUBK01. The sequence goes on along the minus strand of JBBUBK010000061.1, from coordinate 11,670 downwards.
GAAATTGTGACGCCCTTGGCGCAAAAGTATGTTTTTTCTTATAAAGATCTGCCCACGGCGGTTTATCAGATCCAAAACAAATACCGCAATGAGGCGCGGGCCAAATCCGGCATTCTGCGCGGGCGGGAATTTAACATGAAGGATTTATATTCTTTTCATGCCGATGAAAAAGATTTGGATGCTTATTACACTGATGCCACCGAGGCCTACTTTAAAGTTTTTAAACGGTTGGGGCTGGGGGATTTAACCGTGCTCACTTATGCTTCCGGCGGGGTATTTAGCAAATACTCCCATGAGTTCCAGACCATCAGCGATGTGGGGGAGGACACCATTCACTTGTGCGAGAAATGTCAAGTGGCGGTGAACCAGGAAATTATTGATGAACAAAAAGTGTGTCCAACCTGTGGCAATAAAAAATTAACCGAAAAAAAGGCCATTGAAGTGGGTAATATTTTTAAAATTAAAACCAAATTTACCGAGGCCTTTAAATTTTATTATCAAACTGCCGAGGGTAAAGAAAAGATAGTGACTATGGGTTGTTTTGGCATGGGACCCTCCAGAATAATGGGTACTTTGGTGGAAATTTTTCATGACGACAAAGGCATCATCTGGCCCGAGAGCGTGGCGCCGTATAAAATTAATTTGGTGGCCCTGGGCGTAGATGAAGAAGTTTTGGCCGAAGCCGATAAAATTTATGATCAATTAACCCAAGCGGGCTCGGAAGTATTGTTTGACGACCGGACAGAAAAAGGCGCGGGAGAAAAATTAGGCGACGCCGATTTAATCGGCCTGCCTTACCGGGTCATAATTTCCAAAAAAACTTTGGCCGAAAAATCAGCTGAAGTAAAACGCCGCGATTCCCAAGAGGCCGA
>JBBUBK010000061.1:3901-10698 GCA_038058265.1 Patescibacteria group bacterium | reverse complement strand
AAACTTTGGCCGAAAAATCAGCTGAAGTAAAACGCCGCGATTCCCAAGAGGCCGAGTTGGTGTTGTTTAAGTCGCTTTTGGCTAAGTTGAAATAGAGAATTTAGTTGTCATTCCGAATCCCCGTAAGGGGTGAGGAATCTCTGGCGGGTCAACGGTGTCATCCTGAACGCAGTGAAGGATCTCTGTCCGTTTACCAATTGAGACAGGGATGTTTCGTTTCACTCAACATGACAGTTGAGCCAGAGATTCCTCGCTGTGGCTCGGAATGACATTCGGAAACGCGCCCTAAACGAATTGCTTTATGTACTCGCCCCAATCTATCGCCGAAATTCACCGGGAACTGGAAAAAACTTATAATCACGGATTAGTTTTGCTGGGCGGGAGCTATTTATACGGCGAAGCAAATGATGAGAGCGACGTGGATTTTTATATAATTTGTCCGTGGCGGGCATTTTTTTATTACTCCCAGCACAAAGAATTAGCCACCGAAATAAAAATAAAATATCCACAAATAAATACAATGTTGGTTCCGAAGTGGTTTTTTAAAAAGGGCTGGTATTATGTTTATGGCCGGGATTTATCCGGTAAAATACATGTTTCCCCGGTTAATAAAAAAATAATTTGGCGCAATTGCCTTAAACTTGCCTGTTTTAGCTACCTAAAGTCTTTGTTAATTGCCGAGCCTGGTTTAAAGCAAAAAAACTTGCTGAAAGCCAGGCGATTGCTCGCGGCCGCGCTTTCTTTAAATAATTTCCAAAATAACTCCGAACCGATATTCGCGGCAAGCAATTTAAATGAGCCTATGTCAAAAGTGACGACTAACGGCGAGAATTTATTGCCGGCTTTAAAAAACGCCTGGCAGAGCAGGGGAGATAATTTAACATTTTCTTTAGTCAATTATTTAATTTATAATTTTAGATTTTTACCCAAGGGTAATTTTAGCTGGTTGGGGCGCAATCCGGATAAGTTTATTTTAAATAAATTTTTTGCCGGTTTTGCCTCGGGTAAAGACCTGGACAAATTAAAGCAAGAAATGCAAAAAATAGTTTTTCCGGTTTTTGTAATTTAGCGTATGGACGTTATCATCCACTTTGACGAAATTTATCTCAAAGGCAACAACCAGGCCTTTTTTTACCATCAGCTTATTAAAAATTTACAAGCTCTTTTTAAGGGCGCGCGCGCCAAAAGAATAGAGGGCGGGTTATGGTTGGAGGGGCTAAAAGAACAGGATTTGTCCCGGCTGGCTTTAATTCCCGGCATCGCCACTTTTGCCCCGGCTAAAATTTCGGGTAATAAATTGGAAGAAATTAAAGATGTTTTAAAAACAATGGAATTTTTAGCGGAAGTAAAAAAATTCAGAGTTACCGCCAATCGTTCCTATAAGGCCTACCCGCTTAACTCGCGCGCTATAGAAATTGCCATCGGTGATTATTTGCGGATAAGTCGGGGTTGGCAGGTGGACTTAAAAAATTTTGATGAAGAAGCGCATGTGGATATCGGCCACGATAAAGCGATAATTTACGGCAAATTGCGCGCCGGCGCTGGCGGCCTCCCCACCAGCACCACCGGCGGGGTGTTGTGTTTGCTCTCCGGCGGAATTGATAGTCCGGTGGCCGCTTATTATATGATGAAGCGCGGCGCTGAAGCAAAACTAATTCATTTTCAGAACGAAACCAAAGTCACCGAAGAAGTGGGGGAGAAGATTTTTGATCTGGCTAAAACTCTGGCCGGCTATCAGCCGGTTGTAAAATTATTTATCGCGCCGTTTGCCGAACTGCAGCGCGAAGTGGTGATGAAAATTCCGGCCAAATACCGCATGATTGTGACTCGCCGGTTAATGTTTAAGATTGCCGCCGAAGTGGCGGCCAAAGAAAAGTGTTTGGGCCTGGCCACCGGGGATAGTTTGGGACAGGTGGCTTCGCAAACTTTAGAGAATATGTCAGCTATTTATGAGGCCACGCCGATGCTCAAGCTTAATCCGTTGGTGGGGCTGAATAAAAAAGAAATAATGAAAGCGGCGCGGAATTTGGCCACTTTAAGCATTTCCGAACGGCCTTATGAGGATTGTTGTAGTTTGTTTGTGGCCAAACACCCCGAAACCAGGGCTAAAATAAGCGATGTTTTACGGTTGGAACAGGGGCTGGATTTATCCACAGTTGACAATCTTAAAATTATATCATACAATATAAGTATGAATTAACCTTTATTTATATGCCCAAAGTAACCGTTTATTCTACCCAGGCCTGCCCCTATTGCCACATGGCCAAAGATTATTTAAAAGAAAAGGGAGTAAGTTTTGAAGATATTGATGTGGGGGCCGATACGGCCAAAGCCGAGGAAATAGTGCAAAAATCCGGCCAGATGGGCGTGCCGGTTATAGATGTTGATGGTAAAATAATTATCGGGTTTAATCGCGCCGAAATAGACAAGGCTTTAAATCTTAAATAACAACCGTTATGTCCTATGAGGTGGTTTTTGACATAGAAACGCAAAATAGTTTTGCCGAAGTGGATAATGATTTTAAAAAATTAAAAGTTTCCGTGGTTTCTTTGTATCGCTCCGATTTGGACGCTTATCAAAGTTTTACCGAAAACGAACTGGCCAAGTTTTGGCCGATTTTGGAAAAAGCCGACCGGATTATAGGTTACAATAGCGAACATTTTGATTTGCCGGTGCTTAATAATTATTATTTGGGTGAGCTTTTAAATTTTCCCCACTTGGATTTAATGAAAGAAATTAAAGCCAGCGTGGGCATCCGGTTAAAATTGGCCGATGTGGCCGCGGCTACGCTGGATAATGTTACCAAAAGCGCCGACGGCCTGCAGGCCATCCGCTGGTGGAAAGAAGGCAAAATTGACGAAATAAAAAAATATTGCGAGCAGGATGTTAAAGTCACTAAAGATTTATACGATTTTGGCCGTCAGCACAAGCAGTTGTTTTATAAGAGGCTAACCGGTGAAGTTGTGCCTTTTGCCGTTAATTTTGCCGAATTAAACGGCGCCGGACAAAAGACTGTGCCTAAAAATATAAATTACACCTTACCTTTTTAAATATGTTATCTTTGCGCCGAGAAACCGATTACGCCCTGCAGTTTCTTAAAATATTATCCCGCCAAAAGGGATCCGTGAGTTTGCGGGAGGTGGCTAAAAAAAGCGGTCTGTCTTTTATGTTTTTGCAAAAAATTGCTCGCAAGCTGCGGTTTGCCGGATTGGTTAAAGCGGCCCATGGCGTTAAAGGCGGTTATTATTTGGCCCTGCCCGCTCGCCGGCTCACCCTGGGGCAAGTGGTGGGGGCCGTGGAAGGCGGTTGCGTTTTAATGCCTTGCGTTACGGCCAAAACCGATTGTTGCGGTAAAAAATCCTGCGGCCTTAAGCCCAAAGTAAAAAAACTCAACGAACAAATGATAAAAATGTTCGCTAAAATTAAATTAAGCGATTTATAATTTCTAAGGACGAACAAAAAGAAAATTTATTTTCTTTTTGTGAGGCCTGACGAAATTTCAAGCTTACTTATAATATGTTGCCTAAACCTAAAAAAGTTCAAGAAGTCTATCTGGATCATGCCGCCACCACTTATGTTAGTTTGGAGGTGTTTAAGGTTATGAAGCCATATTTTACCGAACATTATGGTAATCCTTCTTCGCTTTACCGTCTTGGTCGGCAAGCTAATCAGACCTTGCTGGAAAGTCGCAAAATAATTGCCGGTTTAATTCATGCCCAGCCAGGCAATATTATTTTTACCGGCGGCGGCACCGAATCGGATAACCTGGCGATTTATGGCATTGCCCGGGCGCATGAACAAAAAGGTAAACATATTATTTCTATCGGTATTGAACATCATGCCGTTTTGCATCCACTGGAGGATTTAAAGAAAGCAGGCCTGCCTGCCGGTAGGCAGGGATTTGAGATAACTTATATTAAAGTGGATAAAAATGGTTTGGTTAATCCGGCCGAGGTGGCCAAAGCCATCCGTCCGGACACAGTTCTAATTACTATAATGTATGCCAATAATGAAATTGGCGTGGTGGAACCCATTGCGGAAATTGGCCGGGAGATTTTAAAATATCGTAAAACCCACAACACGACTTATCCTTATTTTCATACGGATGCCTGCCAGGCGGCCGGGTATTTGGATTTGGATGTGGAAAAACTGCATGTGGATTTAATGACGGTTAATGGCAGTAAAATTTATGGCCCCAAGGGCGTGGGTTTTTTATATCTGCGAAATGGCGTTAAAATTAAACCAATAATTTTGGGCGGTGGGCAGGAGCGTAATTTGCGTTCCGGCACCGAAAATGTGGCTGGCATTGTGGGCCTGGCCAAAGCGTTTGAGCTGGCGCAAAAAAATAGAGTTAAAGAATCAGATCGGGTGCAAAAACTCGCCCAGTATCTTTGGCAACAAATTGAAGCTAAAATTCCTAAAATTAAATTAAATGGCCCGGAAATAGGGGAGGGTAGATTACCCAACAACCTTAATGTCACTTTTATGGATGTGGAAGGCGAGGCCCTTTTATTATATTTGGATGAATATGGTATTATGTGTTCCACGGGTTCGGCCTGCACCAGCGAATCGCTGGAACCTTCCCATGTTTTGCGCGCCCTGGGTTTGCCCTATGAATATGCTCACGGCAGTTTGCGCTTTAGCTTGGGCAAAGTTAACACTAAAGCGGACCTGGATTATCTAATGAAATATTTGCCGGAGATAATTAAAGTTTTGCGGGAGATGAGTCCGGTGAATTTGGGAACCAAAAAACACGCGCAATACAAATAAATATATGTCTAAAAAAGTTATTAAAAAGAAAAATTTAAAAGAGCCCGTAGATATCCGTTCCGCCAACGGCGAAGGTTGGTTATATTCCGATATTGTTAAAGATCACTTTTTTAATCCCCGTAATTTTATGAAATACGAGGAGGAAGAGAAGTTTAAATTTAACGGCCTGGGGCGGGTGGGTTCTCCGGCTTGCGGGGATGAAATGGTGCTGTGGCTTAGCATTGACCCTAAGACCGAAAAAATAAGAGATTGCCGTTGGCGCACCTTTGGTTGTGGAAGCGCTATTGCGTCCACCTCTATTTTAAGCGAAATGATAACCGAAAAAGGTGGCATGAAAATTGAAATGGCGCTCAAAATAAGACCGCAGGATATTATGAAGCGGCTGGGCGGGTTACCGGACAGAAAGGTCCATTGTTCCGTTTTAGGCGACAAAGCTCTGCAGGCGGCCATAAATGATTATTTTAGGCAAACCAGCCAGCATCATCGGATTGTGACGGCCGGCGCCAAGATAATTGATCCGGTGTTAAAAATTACCGATAAAGATGTTGAGGAAGCGGTGTTAGAAGGAGCGCAAACCCTGGAGGATTTACAAAAAAAATTAAAGGTCGGGGTCTTTAATAAAGAAGCAATTCCCGCACTGGAAGAATTATTGCGTTTTTATACCGAAAAATATTACAAATAAGAGTATGCTCCCACACGTTAACAAAGAAACCTGTATTGGTTGCGGCACTTGCCCGGCCATTGCTGGTAAAACCTTTAAAATGGAAGACGACGGCAAGGCGGTAGTTTTTAACCCCGCTGGCGATGATGAAGCCACTATTAAAATGGCGGCCGATTCCTGCCCGGTGCAGGCCATTAGTTTGGAGTAAGATAAAATTCGGATTTACGGATAATTTAGATATTAGATATACGGATACATCCGGATGATTATATCCGTAATATCCGTATTTTTTGTTTGCGTTTTTGGCTGTAATTTGATAAACTAAAAGGGTTATGAATAACGGAAAAATATACTTAGTCGCCACTCCCATTGGGAATTTAGGCGATATTACGCTTCGCGCTTTGGAAATTTTGAAAAGCGTAGATTTTATTTTATGCGAGGATACGCGGGTAACTAAGAATTTGTTGGTTCATTACAATATCAGTAAACCGCTTTTAAGTTATCACCACCATAGTCCGGAGTCCAAAGTTAAAGAAATCATCGGCCTTTTGGCCGATGGCAAAAATTTGGCCTTGGTCACCGACGCCGGCACCCCCGGCATCTCCGACCCTGGCAATTTATTAATTAGGGATTTGGTTCGCTATTCCCCCTTACCAAGGGGGAACGCAAGGGGGTTTGCCGAAGCTGCGGCAACCCCACCCAGCCTCCCCTTGGAAAGGGGAGGTGGCATTATTCCTATCCCTGGCCCCTCCGCTGTTACCTCCGCTTTATCCATTTCCGGCTTTCCTACCGACAAATTTTTATTTTTAGGTTTTCCACCCCACAAAAACAAACGCCAGAAGTTTTTTAAAGAAGTCGCTTCGGCGGAACATACTGTTGTTTTTTACGAATCCCCGCACCGGATAAAAAAATGTTTAAGCGAATTGTCTGCGGTTTTGGAGCCAGAGAGGGGATTGGTTGTCTGCCGAGAACTTACCAAAAAATTTGAGAGTATTTATCGCGGAACTATCGCCGAGATTTTAAAAATGAATATTCCGGAGAAGGGGGAGTTTGTAATTGTGATTAATCAAAACTATGAAAAAAAATAATTTTTACCTCACTACCGCCATTCCTTACGCCAACGCCGACCCGCATCTCGGTCATGCCTTGGAAATTTTATATACCGACGTGATGGCGCGGTATCAACGATTGCTGGGCAAGGAAGTATATTTTTTAACCGGCACCGACGAACACGGCCAAAAAATGTTTAAAACAGCCAAGGAAGCCAAGGAGACGGTGGATAAATACGCGGCCAAAAAGTCCGCGTTGTTTCAAAATTTGGCCGACCAGTGGAATATTACTAACGACGATTTTATCCGCACCACCG
>JBBUBK010000061.1:1467-3801 GCA_038058265.1 Patescibacteria group bacterium | reverse complement strand
CAAAATTTGGCCGACCAGTGGAATATTACTAACGACGATTTTATCCGCACCACCGAAATGCGGCACATGGAGCTGGCCCAAAAATTTTGGGAAGCGGCCGAGGCCAGCGGGGATATTTATAAAAAGAAATATAAAGGGCTCTATTGTGTAGGTTGCGAGGCCTTTAAAACGGAAAAAGATTTAGTGAACGGCGTCTGTCCCGACCATCCGAATCCGCCCTCCACCATTATTACGTTGGAAGAGGAAAATTATTTTTTCCGATTGTCCAAATATCAGGAACCGCTGGAATTTTTGTTTGAACAGCACAAAGATTTTGTTTATCCGGAGAGCCGTTATAACGAAATGTATAATATTTTAAAAAGCGGACTGGAAGACATTAGCATTTCCCGTTCCACCGATAAATTGCCCTGGGGCGTGCCAGTGCCGGGCGACCCTAGCCAGGTGATGTATGTGTGGTTTGACGCGCTGACAAATTATGTTACAGCCTTGGGTTGGGGCGCCAAAGGTAATAAATTATTTAAAAAATTCTGGCCGGCTAATGCCCATGTCATTGGCAAAGAAATTAACCGTTTTCATTCTTTGCTTTGGCCGGCGATGCTGATGTCAGCCGGACTGGAATTGCCCCAGCAGATTGCCGTCCATGGCTGGATTACGGTGAACGGTCAAAAAATGAGCAAGTCAGTGGGTAATGTTATTAATCCTTTGGAATTAACGCAAAAATATCCGCTGGAAGCGGTGCGGTATTTTTTGATGCGCGAAATTCCTTTTGATAATGACGGCGACTTTTCTTATGAAAAATTTGAGGAAAGATATAACGCGGATTTGGCCAATGGCATCGGCAATTTAACCAACCGCATTTTAACCATGGTAGAAAAATATTCGGGCGGGGTAATTCCCAGGGTGGGGGAAGTGAATAATGATTTAATAAATTTTTTAACGCAAAAAATTTGGCCGGAATACGACGCCAACATGCAAAAGTGGCGTTTTGACCGGGCGCTGGAAGGGGTTTTTAAATTTGTTTCTTATTGCGATCAGCTTATTTCCGACCATAAACCCTGGGCCTTGGCCAAGGAAGGCAAAGATAAAGAAGTGGGCGACTTTTTGTATCATTTGGCCGAAGGCTTGCGCCATATAGCCATTATGCTTTATCCGGTGATGCCGGAGACCGCGGAAAAAATAATGGCACAGCTCGGACTTAATGTGGCCAAAGAATTGGGAAAACCCCTGGCGGATCTGCAACAGTGGGTGGAATTAACCGTGGGCAACAAAATTAACAAAGGGGAACAATTGTTCCCAAGATTAATTTAATAATTAATCATATGTCAATTTTTGACCTCATCCTCGTCTTCATCATCGGCGCGTTTGGTTTGTTTGGTTTGTGGTTTGGTTTAATTCATACCCTGGGCTCGGTTTTGGGTACGGTTTTTGGCGCGTATTTGGCCAGTCGTTATTATGAACCAGTGGCCGGTTGGCTGATTCATGTTACGGGCTGGAGTGAAAATTTTTCGCGCGTTTTAGTGTTTATAATTGCCTTTGTTATTATCAACCGGCTGGTGGGCCTGGCTTTTTGGCTGGTAGATAAAGTTTTAAGTATTATTACCCGTTTGCCGTTTATTTCTTCTTTAAACCGTATTCTTGGGTTAGTCCTGGGTTTGTTTGAGGGCGCGCTTACCTTGGGTTTAATTTTTTATTTTATAGAACGCTTTCCTTTGTCGGATAAAATCATGACTTACGCCGCGGGTTCCGTGGTGTTGCCCATCGTGGTCCCGCTGGCCGGGGTGCTGGTGCCGCTACTCCCCGAAGCCTTGCGGATGTTAAAGTCCACTGTGGATTTTGCGGAAGGGGTATTTTTGAAAAAGTAGTTTTATGATGGACACTCACTGCCATTTGCAATTCAACGCCTATAATAAAGATAGGGAAGAAGTAATTAAAAGATGCGCCGAGAAAAAAACGGTTTGTAATGTTGTGGGCACACAGAAAGATACCTCGCGTTTGGCCGTGGAATTAGCCGAGAAGTATGATTTTTTGTACGCCACCATCGGCCTGCATCCTATTCATTTATTTTCCGCGGAAGTAGATGAAGAAGAAACTTCTTTTAAATCCCGTGAAGAAAGTTTTGACGAAAGTTATTATGATGAGCTGGTCAAGTCTAAAAAAGTTATCGCGGTGGGGGAGTGCGGGCTGGAATTGTTTCACTTGCCCAAAAATTTAAACTCCGAGGAAGTCTTAAAAAAACAAAAAGAAGTTTTTGTTCAACAATATAATTTTGCCAAAAAACATAATTTACCACTCGTGATTCATGTCCGTGATGCCCATGAGCAGATGTTGGAGTTA
>JBBUBK010000061.1:0-1367 GCA_038058265.1 Patescibacteria group bacterium | reverse complement strand
GGCGTGATGCATTGTTATACAGCCAACTGGAAATACGCCGAGCAGTATTTAGATTTTGGATTACACTTGGGTTTTACCGGCGTCATTACCTTCCCTCCCCGTAAAACTAACCCCAAAGCCGACATTGATTTGCGTGAAGTGGTAGAAAAATGTCCCTTAGATAAAATTTTAATTGAGACAGACGCCCCATCTTTAGCCCCGCAGGCCTTTCGTGGGCAAAGGTGCGAACCCTGGATGGTGGAGGAAGTGGCTAAAAAAATTGCCGAAATTAAGGGTAAAAGCGTTGATGAAATTGTTAGAATTACAAATGAAAACGCCCAAAAACTGTTTAAGTTATCCCCAAAGTAAATTTTTTAAACCTCTTGACCTTTTGGCTAAAATTTAGTAAAATAATGCCGTCCTTAAGCATATGACAGAAACACCCAAAAAATACTCGGATCGCGAATATTACCTATTTGCGTTAAGAATTGCCGGTGATTTTGGGGTAAGTATCGCGGCGCCGGTGGTGGTTTTTGCCATCCTAGGGCAGTATTTGGACGAAAAATACGGCACCCAGCCTTGGTTATTAGTTCTAGGGTTTGTCTTGGCCGCCCTGCTCTCCGGAATTATGATTTATCGCAAGGCCAAAAAATACGGCGACATCTATAAAAAAATGTAATTATGCATATACCGACTTTAGCTCCAGAAACAATTTTCCATCTTGGCGGCCTGGCCATAACCAATACTATGGTCAACGCCTGGCTGGCCATCGCTCTGTTTTTGGCGCTGGGACTGTTTCTGCGCAAAAGAGTCGCGCTCAGGCCAGGTAAAGTGCAAAATGCTTTGGAATATTTTTTGGAAATTTTACTCGGCTACTTTGATCAGGTAACAGGGGACCGAAAAAAGACCATGCGGTTTTTGCCACTGGTCGGTTCGGTCTTCTTTTTTATTTTACTTTCCAACTGGCTGGGCCTTATCCCCGGCACCGGCTCCATTACCTGGGGCGGCAAAATGTTGTTGCGTCCGGCCAACACCGACCTTAACCTCACCGTGGCCATGGCCTTAACCTCGGTTATCGCCTCGCATCTTTTTGGTTTATTTACGGTGGGCATTTTTACCCACTTAAATAAGTTTATTCAAATCGGCACCTTTATTAAAAGTTTAAGAAAAGGCCCTATCGCTATTTTTACGGCTGTCATTGAGGTAGGTGTGGGTTTTATAGAAATTATCAGCGAGATGGCCAAGGTGGTCTCTCTCTCCCTGCGGTTGTTTGGTAATATTTTTGCCGGTGAAGTGCTGATAACCGTAATGAGTTCACTCGTGGCTATTTTAGTGCCCACGCCGTTTATGCTTTTGGAGTTACTGGTGGGCTTAATTCAGGCCGCGGT
>JBBUBK010000060.1:0-7238 GCA_038058265.1 Patescibacteria group bacterium | reverse complement strand
CATATAATCTTAATTATCTTGATTTTGTTTCCTAATAAATTGATGGACTTTTTCCATTTTCTCCTGGTCTAAGGCCTTTAAAACCTTGACCCGTAAAGTTTTCTCTTCTTTACCCAAGCGCTCTAATTCTTTATTTAGATTCTGATAAAGCTTAATCAGACGTCTCCAGCGCGCCTCCTCTTTTTCATTTAACTGCATTTTGTCGTCATAAACCATATTCTACACGCCTAACTCTTCCTCTATTTTTTTTAAGGCATTAAGCGCCCGCTCTTCATTAACTGCCGCGGCCTTATCGCTTTCTTGTTTGATTTTTAAAAATTCTTCTTTTAATTTTTCGTCCAAAGCGGAAGTTTTATCCGCCAGATACCTGGCTTCCAAAATATCAGTAAGCTGTTCCAACTGTTCCACACTCATCTCCGGCAAAATATCCAAAAACGCCTCCAAAGTTTCCTTGGAGACATTTAAAGAGGCTAAAAGCAAACCTAACTTTCTGCCCTGAACGGCAGCCAATTCTTTTAACTGCGTTTCGGACTGCTGTTGGTTAGCCATAAAATTAAATTAAATTTTATACTCCAAAAACCGTATGCTTTTTATAACGCACTATCCACAAACTGGCTAAAAGAAATCCGATGATAAAACCTAAAATAGTATTAAGGATAAAATTAGGCCGGGCCGGCAAGCGCGACACCAGCGGATCATTAACCGCCTTAACCGCGATGTCGCCACCCACATATTCCCAGCCGCGGCTGGTTAAAACGCCATTGACGGCGCTGGCCAGGGCCAGAGCATCTTCCGAGGTATTGCCATACACGGTGGTTTGCAAGAGCGAAGTGCCATAGGTCATGGCGCCTTGGACATCCTTAACCCACTGCTTGCGACGCTGGCGGTTGGTAAAGTTTTGCCATTTTTGCCGGTCAAAAGAAGCGGGCGCTTCCATCACCTTATTATAAAAATCCGTGGTCTGCATTATTTGCGCCAAATTCTCGCCGATGCGTTCGGCGGATTTAACCTGCGTGTAAGGGTCCACGCCGCTGCGGTCCCTAGAAATAATTAACACCTGGCTGATGGCGCTATACTGCCGGGGAAAAAATAAACTCACCAAACCCGAAAGCAGGGCCAAAGCCACGCCCCAAAAAATAATTAATTTAAGATGTTTTTTTACGAGGTGCCACATAGAAAATAAATTAAATTGTTAAACGGTTAAATTGTCATAGCAACATTCACTCTCTATACATCACCTGACTCTCAATTTCCACTATTTTTCCATTCCTCCAGATCTTTAACTTAACGCTCTGATTGCTTAAATTATACCATAAATTATCCGCCGTCGCAACATAGCCGTTTATTTCCAAAATCACATCCCCGCGTAAAAGATTACTCCCGGCAGACCAGACCCGGCTTACCATAAAACCGTTTACTTTTTCGGTGCCGATAATAATCGGCTGTTCCTCGCTAAACCAGCCTTCCGCGCCCAATGACGGGTAGCTAATTTTTTGGCTGGAGAGCACGCCCGGCAAAATGCGGGTTAAAAAACTGTTCGGCAAAAGCAAACCATCAGCGCCCACAAACCCCAGGACTCTCCCCTGCACCCCAATTACCACCGCGCCAGGGGCAAAGGAACCATTTAGGGCAAAACTTGGTCCGGCCGCACTATCCAGGCGCGCGCGTCCAGCGGAATTATAAACCGGATATTGAACCCAGCCATAACGCCAATTTTTATCCTGGTAGGCAAAAACTTCATCCAGCGGGCTAATCTTGTCGCCAAAACTTACCACTTTAAATTGTCGGCCGGCCGCGGCGTCCTTGCCCAAAGCCAATTTAAGATAAACCAAACCAACATAACGGTCGGCTAAAATTTTGGCCAAAGGATAGACCGAGCCATCGACCAAAAGCACGCGCCAATTTTTATAATCCGTTCTGCCCGACAGGGCGGACATCACCAGCCAACCGTCAGAACTGACAATGACGGCCTCGGCCAATTTGTCTTTGGCGTTAAAATAATTGGCAACGCCCACGCTGGAAACCGCGCCGTAAACGGTCGCCACCCGGTCGGCCACTTCCAATTTAACCCGTTCTTCCAGTTGACTGCGCGAAAGCGTGGACCGGCTCTTGGCCACCGACCAAACATCCCCTTCCCCGTAAAGGGGCCAGATCCAACCCAGCATCATGGAGGCTCCGCTTAAGCCGGCGAGCAAACCAAAAAACGCGGCGGCGCCCAAAAGTTTTAATCTTTGCCAGCGATGGTGACTTTGGATATTACAAGATGGCGGCGGCAGATGGGGAGGAATGACCATAATTTTATTTCCATTTAACTACTAAAGCCAAAAATACAACTAACAAAACGCTGTTAACCGCTAAAAACCAGGTTTGCTTTTTCCAAATAATATCCTCTTTGGAAAGATGAAAGCGGATAAGTAACCACAGGTTATACCAAAACCAGGTTAAAATCAATCCCCCGGCCAAATACCCCAACGGCCACAGCATCATCACCCAAACCAGTTCCAACATTAACAAAAACAAAACCGCCAGCCAGAGTTTAAACTTATTGTTGTATTCCACCTTATATTCCCACCACCACCAGCCGGAGATGGCCGTGGTTATAACCGCGCCGCCGATTAACCAGAACCAGGGACTTAGATTAAAAATCTGAAAAGAAATTACGGCGCCAAGGCCGCTCCAAATTCCGGCCAGGCCCAGCGCGTTCATAAGGAGCAACCAACGGCGATAAGGTTTAAACTTAAAAGTGAGGCCGGTTTGTTCGGCCGGCAATAACCAAAAACCAAAAGCCGGCGCGGTAATAAAGATGGCGGCCAGCAAATACCAGGACACGCTCCATTCCACAAAAATTAAAAACAAGAGCAAACCAAAATCAAAAACTAAACTGGATAAAAAATGTCGCCAGCGGCTGGAAGGCGCCGGATAGTAAACTAAATAAAACAACAAAGCCGAGAGCAACAGTCTAAACAAAAACCAAACAATCAAAACCCACCAAGCGTTAAGGCTGGCCAGCCACCAAACCAGCACCAGGCTAAAAAAAGCGTCCAGCGCGGCGGCGAGTTTGGGATGAAACGAAATAAATTTGAGCATAATGACAATTGTTATTTCTTATGATTTCCAATCACCTCTTGGTAAAAGCCTTCCAGCTTATCAAAATAATCCCGGGGGTTATAACTTTCTCTCACTAACTTCCGTCCGTTCTCAATAATTTTATCGGACACCGCCGACGTTACTTCCATGGCCGAACGGATGGCTTCAGCGAGGGCCTCCGGATTTTCCGGCTCGGTGAGCCAGCCCGTGGCTCCGGTTTTAATAAGTTCCCGGTTGCCGCCGCGGTCGGTGGTTACCACTAATCGGCCATGGCTTAAAGCTTCTAAAATGGTCAGCGAACAATTTTCATAAAACCAGGAGGGCACGACCATCACTCTGGCTTCGGAAACAACTTTATCCCAGGCTGGACCAGAAACTCGGGGCAGACGCTCCACATTGGTTAAAGACCGCTGACGGATAAAATCATCTACCCAGCCTTCGTCCGGGCCGTCGCCGGCCACCACCACTTTATACTCCCGCAAAAATTTAACCGCTTCCATAAATAACCGTATCCCCTTTTCGGTGTGCAGACGGTTTAAATAAACCACCTTGGTACCGAGCGGTTTTACCTCGGGCAAAACTTGATATGGATTATGAAGCAAACATAATTTGTTTCTGGGAAACCCCCAGGCCGCCATTTTCTCCAGCATAAACTCACTGGGGCAAAAAAATAAATCCACCGTTTGCCACAGCCCGCGCAGATAATAAAAATAAGCTTCCAGAGAGCCGGCCAAACTGGCGCCGCGCTGATTATTAATACACTTATAGCGAGCGCAATTGTAATAGCGGTGATTAAAACATTTTTCGCAAACGGCGCCTGTGGGACGGAGCATGCGATGATTGGGGCACAGGGGAAACACATCATGCACCGTCACGACCATCGGAATGCCCATTTTTTTAAGCGTGGTAAAAGTGCCGGCCGAAAGATGGTGATAAACATTGTGCAAATGAGCCACTTGCGATTCGCTGGCCAGCGCCAAAGCCCGCAGTTTGCGTTTAACCTCGCTGGAATAAAAAAGATGGCTAAAAACTTTAAACGCTTCGCCCCAAGTTTGCTTTTTACCGAGCTCCGGCAGTTCAGAGACAAAATAGCCGTTATAATCCGAAGGCAAATTTTTAGGGTGCTGCATAGAAAACTCGGCCACCTCATGCCCGCGCTCGCGCAGGCCGGCAATGGTATCCAAAAAAACCGCTTCGGCTCCGCCGCGGCGATAAAAAAATTTGTGGGCTTGCAGGATACGCATATAACTTATTTGATTAATTTCAGCACTAATTCTTCACTATTTTTTTCTTTAACTCCGGCCCGGCTATAAAACTCGGCGGAATATTTTTTAAAACCGGCCTTTTTGGCCAGAGCTAAAATTTCCGGTTTAGTAAAAATATGCAGATAACGACTTATGCTTTTGCTCGCGGTGGCCTTCCAGGGCACAAAAACATCGTTTGTTTCCAGTCCCGGATGCTGGTGCGCCAATTGCTCTTTTATTTTAAAACGCTTATCCGCCCAGGCGTTAAGCAAATTCCAATTTATTATGGCCGCCTGTCCGCCAGGATTTAATACCCGGTAAATTTCTTTTAAAAACCCCAGCCTAAATTCCGGCGACGGAATATGGTGCATCACGGCGTAGCTGAAAACAAAATCAAAACTATTTTTGGTAAAAGGCAGGTTGTTGGCTTCGCCTAAAACAAATTTAACCTGTTTATCCTTAATTTCTTTTTTAAATATTTTTTTAGCCAGGGCCAATAATTTTTCGGAAATATCCAAGCCAATATAATGGCCGCCGCGCTTTATTACTTCTGGAACCATTAAACCATTGCCACAGCCTAAATCTAAAACCGAATCATTTTTTTTAATTTCGGCTAAAACTTTAACTTTTACACCGCTGGGCTTTTGGCGCGACTGATGCCAATCCTGGGCGATTGTATTGTAATTTTGCCTAACTTTGTTTATAATCCTTTTAGCTTCAATATGCTTCATACTCCATCTTTCACAGAAAAAATTATCCTGGCTTTGACCAAAAAGCCGCTAAAAAGCGCTGATGAGCTTATTACCCTAACGCGCTTATTTTGCCGTAATCAAAAGAAAATAACCGCCCTGCCCACCAAGGCCGAGCTACTTAAAGCATACCACAAATTAAGGGCAAAAAACAAGATCCCCAGGCAATTGGCCTTGGAGGGATTGCTGACCAAAAGGCATGTCCGGACCCTGTCGGGGGTGGCCATTATTACCGTTTTAACCAAGCCCTTCCCCTGCCCTGGAAAATGCGTTTACTGCCCGCTGGAAATAGACATGCCCAAAAGCTATTTAAAAGATGAACCGGCCGCCGCCCGCGCCTTTAAATTAAAATTTGACCCGTACGAACAAGTGGCCCGCCGGTTAAAAACCCTGACCGAAAACGGCCATCCTACGGACAAGGTGGAACTCATCGTCAAAGGCGGAACCTGGAACGCCTACCCCCCGGCCTATCAGTACTGGTTTATTTTAAGATGCTTTGAGGCGGCCAACACCAGCCACAAGTCATCCCCTCCTTATGGAGGAGGGGCGAGGGGTGGTGTAAATATAATTAAATTAAAGAAAAATTTATTAACCGCGCAAAACAAAAATGAAACCGGTAAACACCGAATTATCGGCCTGACCTTGGAAACCCGACCGGATTTTGTAAACGAGGCCACGATTAAAATAATGCGCGAGTTGGGCTGTACCCGGGTGGAGCTGGGCGCGCAAAGCACGGATGATAAAATTTTAAAATTAATTAAACGGGGACACGATACCACGGAAATAAAACGCGCCACAGCGCTGTTAAAAAACTACGGCTTTAAAGTAGATTATCATTTAATGCCCCAACTGCCAGGAACCACACCCGCCAAAGATTTAAAAATGATGCTAAAAGTTTTTTCCGACCCGGATTACCGGCCGGATATGATTAAAATTTACCCCTGCGTGGTGATGAAAAAAACAGAACTTTACCGCTGGTTTAAAAAAGGGCAATACCGGCCCTACGCTGATAAAAAACTAATTGAGCTTCTAATTAATTTTAAAACCCGGGTGCCGCGCTACGTGCGTCTTTCCCGTATTATCCGTGATATCCCGGGCGGGCATATTATGGCCGGCAATAAAGTCACCAATCTCCGGCAGATCATCGCGGCGGAAATGGCAAAGCGCGGATTGCGCTGTAATTGTTTAAGATGCCGGGAAGTAGGGCACCGGCCGGAAATCACAAATCACAAATCACAAATCACAAATAAAAATTTAAAATTATTTATTGAAAAATACCGGGCCAGCGGCGGCATGGAATATTTTTTAAGTATAGAGGACCCCAAACGGCGGGTAGTTTTCGCCTTCTGCCGTCTACGTCTCAACAATGTAACAATGAAACAATATAACAATGTAGCCTACATCCGTGAACTCCATACTTACGGCCAGCTTTTAAATATCGGCCAAAAAAATAAAACCGCCAGCCAACATAGGGGCTGGGGCAAAAAACTTATGCTGGAAGCGGAAAAAATCTGCCGTAAAAATAAAATTTCTGAACTCGCGGTAATTTCCGGCGTGGGCGTGCGGAATTATTACCGGCATTTGGGGTACCGCCTCAAGGGCGGGTATATGGTTAAAAAAATTAAAATTTAATATAATAAAAATATGAAATTCTATCTTTATCTTATTGGTTTGGTGATTTTTGATTTGCTGGCGCTTATTTCCATTAAATATTGGTATTTAAAAAATAATCTCGCTTATCTTATTATTGGCATGGTGTCTTTTTCTATTACAGCCTTATTTTTAGGATTATCCTTAAAATACGAAGGCGTAGCCATTGCCAACATTATTTGGGTGGCGCTTTCCGCCATTCTCTCTACAATTATCGGCTATTATCTTTTCAAAGAACCAATAGCCTTACACCAATTTATCGGGATTGCCATTATTATCATGGGATTGGTGGTAATCCAATGGAAGTAAAAAAATATTCACACCTACCGCTTGCCAAAAATCAAAAGTGGGTGATAAACTTGTAAATGTAAATATCATGTGATAAAATTTAACGGAGATTAACAATTTAATTTATGTATACCCATCACCTAAAAGAGTACGACAACGACATTTACGCCGCCATTAAACGCGAACAAGGCCGGCAGGAAGAAGGCTTGGAAATGATTCC
>JBBUBK010000059.1:0-4882 GCA_038058265.1 Patescibacteria group bacterium | reverse complement strand
TCCGCTGAAACCCGCGAAGGTGGGGCTAGTTTTTTTGCAAAACTAGCCTAGTCGAATTGTCAATTTCAGTTCTGATAAGAAGATTGACGCACTACATATGGGCATATTTTTTGCTTTTGTCGCGCTGTTCTGCTGGGGTTTAGGCGATTTTTTAATCCAAAAAAGCAGCCGCGAATTTGGCAAATGGGTTTCTTTATTTTTTATCACCTTCTTCGCGGTGATAATTTTAACGCCTTTTGTTTACCAGGACATTGCCGGCTTGTTTAGTAATAATTTTGGCCTGCTTATTTTACTTCTCGCCAGCGTGGTTTTGCTCTTTGCCGCCTTATTTGATTTTGAGGCTTTAAAAGAAGGTAAGATAAGCGTAGTGGAACCGATTATGGCGCTGGAAGTAATTATTACCGCCGGACTTTCTTCTTTAATTATCGGCGAGCGCCTTTCCTGGACGCAACTGGCCATGGTAATTAGTTTGATGGCCGGCATATTTTTGGTCTCCACCAAATCATTTCATCACTTTAAAAACATTAAAGCGGAAAAAGGCGTCTTGTACGGAATTTTGGGCACCATTGGTATGGGTACCACTAATTTTCTTTTCGGTATCGGTTCCCGCGCCACCAGTCCACTGCTTATTAATTGGTTTACCTGTTTGCTGATAGCGATAGCCACTTTTCTTTATTTGGTCTTTAAAGAACGCCGTGGCGAAATTTTAAAAGACTGGCGTAAAGACAAGGCTTTAATTGTGGGCGTAGGGTTAATAGATAACGGCGCCTGGCTGGCTTATTCTTACAGCACGCTTTATATTCCCATTACCATCGCCACCAGTATCAGTGAGAGCTATATTGCCTTGGCCGCTTTACTGGGCTTGGTTTTTAACGGAGAAAAATTACGGAGACACCAATTTATAGGTTTATTTCTGGCCATCATCTCGGCCGTGATTCTCGCGGCCATTACGCCGGATTAAATTATATTTACTTATACAACTCCCACGGCTAATCCCTGGCCAAAGCCAAACCCCACACTTCCTTAACCCCGGCTTGTTTTAAAACCTTGGCCGCTTCCTGCATCGTGGCGCCGGTGGTAAAAACATCATCCACTAAAACCACCCGCTCCGGAACTATTTGGCCCCGCCAAACAAAAGCGTTTAACAAATTACGGTGACGCTCTTCTTTAGAAAGCCGGGCTTGTTGCAGGGTGTAGCGGGTCCGGCCTAAAGCTTTGTTGTTTAAAACACAGGAAAAACCCTGTGTTTTTAAATTGTCCGCGAAAACTTGGGCTAAAACTTCCGCCTGATTAAACCCCCGCTCCCTTTGGCGCCGCGCGTGAAGCGGAATGGGGATAATGGTAAAATTATCCCAAGGTAAAAAATTGTTATTTATTTTTTGGATTATCTTTGGCCAAAAATTTTTTAAATCGCCGGCAAAATTATACTTAAACTGTTTAATGAGTTTGGCGATGGGGTCATTTTCACGATAATTAAAAAGAGCCACGACTCCGTTTAAAAAGGAATTGGCTCTGCATTTCTCACAAACTTCTCCCCGACTTGTTTTAACGCCGCAAACCGGACAGCCGTTAATATAATTTATTTTTATTTTTTGCAGACACTCCCGGCACCACCACTCCCCTTCGGCGCCGCATTCCACGCAAAAAATAGGAAAAAGTATTTCTTTAATCAAAGCAAGCGCCTCCTTAAGCATAAATTATTTCCATTGAAAACTATTCACGTACCAATTATCGCCCTGCCTGACCAAACTAACCGCGATGTCTTGATAGGCGCTGGAGAGGACGCCGGCTCTATTTTCCTGACGTCTGGTCTTAAGGGTTAATTCGGCGCTCTGGCCGTCCCAACTGTTAAATTCGCCGGATAAAATTAAAGTGGTCATCCCATTAAAAGCGCCTGTTGGAATCGGGCTATTTAATTTTCCGCTTATTTTAGTCCAAAGGGCCTCCGTTACCAAGCTTTCTACCTCGCGGATATTTTGATAATTATTGTCGGTGGAATAACTGCCGTAACGTTCCACAAAAATTTTGGCCGTTTGTTTGGCGGCATTTTTAACGGCTTCTTCGGTGGTGGGTGGTTTAACCTTAAGTCCGGCCGTAACCGGCGCTTCCGGCGACGGAACAATCGTGGCCGAGTCAAAATTGGTTTGATCAACCACCGGGCCGTTGGCGTTAGACGCCGCCCCTTCCGGCTGAGCCATTTTCTTTTTGGAGCTGATAAACAGAATCAAGCTCACGCCCAAAATAAACAAAACGACTAAACTGGTGACAATGAATATCCGTGTTCTAAGAGACAACATAAGTTTTAAATTTAAATTATTTTCCTGTTTGTTCTTCAAATTCTTTCTTGGCTTTTTCTATCTGCAAAAGCTGCTCTGGGTTGGTGGTGACGATCTGATCTTCGGTATAGGAAGCCACCACTTTAATGGCCGCGTGTTTGGACCCGGCGAAAAATATACCCTCGCCCACGCCGCTCTCCAAAAGCAGATATTTTTCGCTTTCGGTCAGCATAAACACTTTTTGCACCAAATCCACGGCCGCCGGCGACTGGCGCAAAAGCAGCTGCAGGGCGCTATTGGTAACAATGGCTTGGCCGTATTGTGATTTTAAAAAGTCATTAACATCCTGGGTAATAGTGGTGACGCCGAGGAAATATTTGCGGCAACGTTTAACTAACGAAAAAATAAAACGGGCGCTATCTTCATGCATCATTAGCCACCAGGCTTCATCAATTACCAAAATTCTTTTCTTCATTTCCGAACGCACCACATTCCAGATATAATTGACGATGCTAAAAATGGCCGTGGGACGCAGTTCATCTTCCAAATCGCGCACGCTAAAAATTACCAGCTGATTGCGCATGTCCACGTTGGTGGGCGAATTAAATAACCCGGAAAAAGTTCCGCTGGTATATTTTTGCAGTTTTACCACCAATTCTCCCGCGCCTTCCATACCCTCCAGCACTTCTTGTAAATCCTGCATAATCGGCGGCTGAACCCGGCTTAAATCCGCGTCCGGCGTAATATCTTTTTTGGCGTAAGCCTCCTTAAGCGCGCGGTC
Source organism: Patescibacteria group bacterium (assembly GCA_038058265.1). Lineage (GTDB taxonomy): Bacteria > Patescibacteriota > Patescibacteriia > Magasanikbacterales > GWA2-37-8 > JBBUBK01. The sequence goes on along the minus strand of JBBUBK010000059.1, from coordinate 1,825 downwards.
CATTAAAGAATCCTGCTCGGTGGTAAAGCCGCCGAGCATAATCCGCAGCAGACCTTTCATGGTGATAATCCCGCTCCGAATAATATCTTCTACCGCCACTTCCCGGCCCACCGGCCGAGGTAAATCAAACGGATTGATTTTGCTTTCTGAAGAAAGCGAAATACTAATGTAAGTGCCGCCCACCGCGTCGGACAGATGTTTGTACTCCATTTCCGGGTCAATCACAATCACATCAATCCCCATCATCATCGCGCGCAAAATCTCCAATTTAATGGCGTAACTTTTGCCCGCGCCCGAGGTGGCAAACACCGCCATGTTGGCGTTCTGCAGCGAGAAACGGTTAAATAAAATCAAACTATTATTATGGCGATTGATGCCGTAAAGAATACCGTCATCGGAAGTAAGTTCGGCCGAAATAAATGGAAAGGAAGCGGCAATGGGCGAGGAGTTCATATTAAAGGCCACCATCAGTTCATCATTACACAGGGGCAAAGTAGAATTAAAACCCTGCTCGGCTTGATAGAGCACCTTACGGCTGGTAATGAGCCGCGAACCAAAAATATTTTCAATATCTTCGGAAATTTGGTCTAATCTTTCTTTGGTGGGCGCGTAAATGGTGGTATAAAAAGCAAATTGAAAAAAATGCTCCGTGCCTTGGGTTAAGGAATCGCGCAGGCCTTCAATGTCGCGCAGGGCCGTTTCGCGGAGGGGGTCGCGCGGCGCGCCTTTTTCGTTGTCGGCGCTAAGCTGGGCCTCCAAAGCGCCCACTTTGTTTTTTAATTGTTTTAAAATAATGGCGGATTTTACCGGGTAGAAAAACATGCCGATATCCATGGTAATAGACAGCCCGATTACCGGCGAGCTCCAGCCAATGGTGATATAGCGGGGGTAGCTCACCACAAATAAAGTCCGACAAAAAATATCGCCGAGTTTTAAAAAGCTGGACTCCACGTTAAAAGCCGAGGGAGCGATTAAATCGCGGATGGACACGACTCCTTCGCGATAAACTTTTTCTTCTTCCAAAGAAATAACCTCTTCCGCCGTCTGTTTTACGATTCTATCCTGCTCTTTAGCCAAAAGTCCGCCGGCGGCGGCTGTTTCTTTGACACCGGATAAAGGTCTAAAAGCCATAAAAAATTATTAACTTTCTACTTGTATCTTATTTAAAGGCGGCAGATGTTCGGTCAGGGCAATGTCCGGATTATAAGTGGAATATAAAAGTTCAATTAACGATTGTGTGTCCAGCCGCGCCACTTCCAGCCCCATGCTTTTAAGTCCGGATTCAACCTGGCGGACGCGTTGATCCAAATCATACTTGCGTTTTAAAAACCGCTCGCCTTTGAGTTTAATCAAATTGGCCGGATTAATTACCTCCATCAAACGCGACCAAAAACCCTTTTGTTTGTTGGAAAGCGGATCATACGGCACGATCACAAAAAAATGCTTGCTCATAATTTGGCTTAACTCCACCAATTCGGAAATAAAGGCGCGGTAATCGGCAATTTGCATGCGCAGTAGTTCGTTGGCCTGCGCTTTTTCTTGCTGAAGAAGTTTCTCCAAATAAGGTTTGATATAAAGTTCGCGCGACTGAATAACAATTTGAATGGAATGATCCAAAGAATTAAGAAAACCAATATAAGAAGAAACAATGGCGTTTTGTTCATCTTCATTTTTAAGCGCGAAATTGATGGAGGAAACCATTAACGCCGCCCGCAGGGTGCCGTCTTTCATGAGAATGGTGTCATTTTTAATTTCACCCAAAGAAAGGTGCTGTTGGGTGGCGGGCATCGCGGCTTTTTTCTTAGCGGCAGATTTATTCTTCATA
>JBBUBK010000058.1:0-1145 GCA_038058265.1 Patescibacteria group bacterium | reverse complement strand
GGCGTGTCCGAAAAATGAGAAAAAGAAGCCGTTAAGTTATATTGCATTTTTTTGGCAAAATCCGCGCCTTTTTTGCCTACCCCAATTACATCCACTTCAATTTTTTCCCCCGGCTTAAGCTCTTTGCCGGCCAAGCGCTGGCGGGCAATGTTGGTTGGATTTTTAACCTGTTCAGCGGTTTTGCGGATAATATTGGAGTTAAAAGAACCGCAAAGCCCGCGATTGGAGGTAATGAGTATTACGAGTAATCGTTTTACCGGACGGACAGACAAAAGAGGAATAACGGCCTTTTGGCTTTTGGACAAGTTAACCAAAAGATCCCAGGCCAATTTGGCATAGGTTCTGGTGTTTAAGGCCGACTCTACCGAGCGCCTCATTTTGGCCGCCGAGACCATTTCCATGGCTTTGGTAATCTTACGGGTATTGCCCACGGATTTGAGGCGGCGTTTAATGGCTTTAGTATTTACTCCCATATTTTATTTTCCAAATTCACTGCACGCCTCCTTCAATTCCTTTTCCACTTTTTCGTCCCATTCGCCCTGCGCGATTTTATTTAAGAGCGGCAAACGGGTTTTGTTAAAAAAGGCATGAAACTTAATTTCCCAGGCGGCAATTTCTTTTGGCGCCACGCTATCCGCAAAACCATTGGTTACGGCGTAAATAACCGCCACCTGATTCGCGACCGGCATGGGCTGATACTGCGGCTGTTTTAAAACTTCCACCAAACGAGTGCCTAAATCAATTTGTTTTTTGGTTTCCGGATCCAAATCACTGGCAAATTGAGCAAAAGCTTCCAACTCGCGGAATTGAGCCATGGAAAGTTTAAGTTTTCCGGCCACTTTTTTCATGGGCTTAATCTGCGCGGCGCCGCCGACGCGGGAGACGGAGATGCCCACATTTAAGGCCGGGCGGATGCCACGAAAGAATAAGTCGGTTTCCAAAAAGATCTGGCCGTCGGTAATGGAAATAACATTGGTAGGAATGTAAGCAGTGACATCGCCGGATTGCGTTTCAATAATGGGGAGAGCGGTAATAGAGCCTCCGCCAGATTCTTTATTGCGGCGGCAAGCGCGTTCCAACAAACGGGAGTGTAAATAAAAGACATCACCGGGATAAGCTTCACGGCCGGGCGGACGACGGAGCAA
>JBBUBK010000057.1:5962-15428 GCA_038058265.1 Patescibacteria group bacterium | reverse complement strand
AAATCACAAATCTGCCTAGTCATTTCCGGGGTTCAGATTTTAGTAAATACTTTGGAAGTGTTGCCGGAATTAGAGAAAGAATTTGATATAAAAATAGTTAACGTCACTTCGCCGCAGTTGTTTGAAGAATTAAGGCAAGAAGATCCGCAAAAAGCGGAAAAAATATTTTCTGCTAAGGACCGCGAGCGAGCGATAATTTTACACAATGGCTGGAAGGGATTTTTGTATCCGTTTTTGTTGCCGCCGGATTATCCCAGTCGCTCTATCGGCATTGATAAATATCTCAAATCCGGCGATGTTAAAGAAGTTTATGAATTGGCCGAGCTCACACCCAAAGACATTAAAGAGAAAATTTTGAAAGCGGTAAAATAAAAATCGTTATGTCAAATTTGTCCGAATTGCTGAAAGCGAAAAAATTAAAACCCAACGTGGCCATTAATCCTGATTTGGATTTTTTGGGCACGGAAACCGCTTTTGGTTTTGGCGCCGAAGTTTTGGAGGTGGCTAAGTCCGGCAAGTTTGATAGAGTCTATAAATTTCACGTGGGCGACACCGGCCCTAGGACTCCCCAGCCGATTATTGATACGGCCATTCAAGCCCTAAAAGACAAGCAAACCAAGTACGGCCATTTTATGGGTTATCCGCAAGTGCGCCAAAATATTGCCAAATACTGGAGCGCTACGCGCGGGGTAAAAATTGAGATGGACAATATCATTTTGACGCCGGGCGGCAAATCCGTCATTGAGCTTACGATGCAGGCCCTGCTCGCGCCCGGTGATTATGTGGTGGGACAAAATCCGGGCTATCCGATTTACGAATCGCTGGCCAAGGTGTACGCGCGCGGAAATTATCGGCCGTGGATGGCTAGACGCGATGAGGCCAGCGGCCGGTTGGAGTTTGTGATTGAAGATTTGGAGAAAATTTTAGCCAGCAGTAAACCTGTCAAAATTTTGGTGATTAACACGCCGCAAAATCCTACGGGCATGATGATGAGCCGGGAAAAACTGGAAGCCATTGCCAAACTGGCCAAGAAGTATAATTTTTTTGTCTTGTTTGATGATATTTATGACCAAATTGTTTTTGGCGGACGGGAACATTTTAGCCTGCTTTCCGTGCCGGGCATGTTGGAGCGGACGGTTAATTTAAATGGCTTATCCAAAGACTACGCTATGACCGGCTGGCGCCTGGGTTTTGCCATTGCCCCCGAATGGCTCATTGAGGTTTTTGGGCTTCTAGCCATTAATAAGTGGAGCTGTGTCAACCGAGTAGATCAAATTGCGGCCGGCGTTATTTACGGCGAGGTGGATTTGGACGGTTTTCATTACCCTTCGGTGGCCGAGCAGATTAAACCGATACTTGAGGCCGACCTTAAAGAATACGAACGCAAGGGCAATTTTGTGGTGGCGGCTTTAAATTTGCTCGCGCCTTATGTTAGGGCCAATCCGGTGGAGGGCGCTTTCTATGATTATCCCTATATTCAAAAATTGCTGGACTTGCCGTATGTTAAAAAAGATTTAAAAATAAAATCCGATAAGGATTTTTCCCATTGGCTATTGTATGAAAAAGGAATTGCCGTTTTGGCCGGAAGCGATTTTGGCGAGGGCGGACAGGGGCATCTGCGTTTTTCTTACGCCGAAGCCCGGGACAAACATATTATTCCCGGGTTAAAGCAATTTATTAAAGTGGTGGTGGAGCTGGTAGAAAAATCCGGTTTAAACGCGCCGCTCAAGACGGAAACCATAGAAAATAAAGTCGGGGAGATAGCTAATAAATTTTTTGGTAATTAAATTATGACGGACATAGCGCTGGGCGAGATTATCGCGCGAAAAGACAATTATTTAGGTCTTAGTTCCGCGGAGGCCAAACGACGGCTGGCCGAGTTTGGTTTTAACAGCCGGCCGGCCGTTAAAGAAATGACCTGGCTTAAGCGGTTGTGGCATATTTTTTCCGAGCCGATGATGCTTTTGATTTTGACCGTGGCGGCGGTTTATTTTGTGATTGGCGAAAATTTTGAAGGTTTTATCGTGCTGCTGTCCATTGTCCCGATTGGCCTTATAGAATTTTTCCAGGAGCATCGCACCGATGAAGCCATTAAAATTTTGGACAAAATGATGGTTGACCACTGTCAGGTCTATCGTGACGGCCAGCTTCTTAAAATTGAGGGAAAATATCTGGTTCCGGGGGACTTAGTACATTTGGTGGCTGGTGATAAAATTCCCGCTGATGGGTTTTTATTGTCTTCGCCCGGCCTGCAAATAGACGAGTCAGTTTTAACCGGAGAATCGGTAACTGTGATTAAAGCCGAAGTTATGGGCCGCCCAGTGGAATTAGTCGAGCAAAATAAATTGTGGCAGGGCACGCTCATTGCCCAGGGCGAAGGCAAAATGCTGGTGACAAAAACCGGCGGCGAGACTGCTTATGGCCGGCTGGGAAATTTATTGGAAAAAATAAAAACGGAAAAGACGCCGTTGCAGAAAAAGATTGAAAGGTTGGTTAGAGGCGTGGCCGTACTCGCCGTGATCGCGGCGGTGCTGGTAGCCCTCCTTCTCGCCTGGAGCCGAGGGCTCGTGGCCGGTCTCCTTGGCGGGTTAACCATGGCCATGTCGCTCGTGCCTGAAGAATTTCCAGTAGTGTTTAGTGTTTTCTTAATTATGGGTGTCTGGCGCCTGGCCGGACGGAGCGCCATGGTTCGCCAGATGCAAATGGTGGAGACGTTGGGGAGCGCCACGGTTATTTGTACTGACAAAACCGGGACGCTGACCGAAGGGCGCATGTCGCTGGAAAAAGTTTATTTTAATGAAAAAATTTATGATCTTAAAAAACAAGGCCGGCCGGAAAATTTTTCTTTTTTAATTACGACCGCCCTGCTGTCTTTGGAACGGATAGCCTCGGACCCTTTGGAAGTGGAGGTCCAGCGTTATGCCGGCGCGCTCAAAATTAATTTGGAGGATTTTTATGTTGGCCATCGTTTGCTTAAAGACGCGCCCTTTAGCGCTAAAACTAAAATGGTTCATCATCTCTGGCAAGACGCGGCCGGAGAATGCGCGCAGTATTCGGCGGGCGCGCCGGAATCTATTTTGGATATTTGTAATTTAAGCCCGCGACAAAAAGAAGAGGGCGTTAAAGCTTTTGAAAGCTTGGCTAAAGAAGGCTACCGGTTAATCGGTGTGGCCAAAAAAACCTGCGCTGGCAGCGATGCCGTCAGTTCGTCTGGCGCCGAGTTTGTCGGACTCTTAGCCATGAGCGATCCGCCGCGCGTCGGAGTTAAAGAAGCGATTGCCACCTGCCAGCAGGCCGGTATTAAAGTAATAATGGTTACCGGCGACAATAAGTTGACGGCGCGTAATATCGCCGAGAGCATCGGTCTTAAACATCAAGACGAAATTTTTAACGGCGATGATTTGGAAAAAATGTCGCCCGAGGAGCTTAAACAAGTTGTCATGTCCGGCAATATTTTTGCCAGAGTCAAACCGGAACAAAAATTTTTAATTGTTAAAACTCTCAAAGAAGCGGGGGAAGTGGTAGCCATGACCGGCGATGGGGTTAACGACGCGCCGGCGTTGAAGTCGGCCGATATCGGCATTGCCATGGGGCAAAAGGGCACGGAAGTGGCTCGAGCGGCGGCGGGCATAGTTCTTTTGGATGATAATTTTTCCACCATCGTGGAAGCGGTTAAAGAAGGCCGGCGTATTTACGATAATTTGCGCAAGGCCTTTGTTTTTTTATTTTCTTTCCACCTGCCCATTGTGGGTTTAGCCGTTCTGCCTTTATTTTTCGGCGAAGAATTGGTTTTTTTGCCGGTTCATGTTATATTTTTGGAATTGTTTTGTGATCCGGCCGCGGTGTTAGGTTTTGAAAGAGAGCGCGCCCGGCGCGGTTTAATGGAAGATCCGCCGCGCTCGGTAAGCGAGCCGCTGATTAATCCGCGGTTGTGGGGCCGGATTTTAATTCAAGGCCTGGGTATTTTAGCCGTATCTTTCGGATTCTATTATTATTTCGGTTTGCGCGGCGGTAACATTGAACTGGGCCGCACCTTGGCTTTTGCCTCTTTAGTTTTTTCGCAGACATTGCTGATTATTCTGACCCGCGAATGGAGCCAGATAAAAACCAATTTTTTACTCACTTTAATCGCTTTGCTGACTTTTGTCGTTTTAATTTTGATTTTAACCGTACCAATTTTAAGACAGATATTTTTCTTTACGCCCATTAATTTAATTCAGGCCGTGTGGCTGGTGGCCGCGCCATTTTTAATTATGTCCACCATCAGTTTGTTTGTTTTAAAAAAAAGATGAAAGAATATTTAACCAAAATAATTGAGAAAGAACCCAAGTATCGCCGCGAACAAATTGAGCGGGCTTGGTTTGATGTTAAATTAAACAGTTTTGAAGAAATAACCACGTTGCCCAAAGATTTACGCGAGCGGTTAAAAAATTTGCCTTGGTTTACGGTGGCGCTTAAAAAATTGCAAGAGAGCCAAACCGGGCCGACCCAAAAAGCGGTGGTGGAGCTCTCCGACGGGGAGTTGATTGAAACGGTTTTGATGGGGCGGGAAAACAAAGCTCAAAAAAATCGCGATTGGCGTTATACCATTTGCGTTTCCACACAAGCCGGCTGTCCTATGGGTTGTGTCTTTTGCGCCACCGGCGCCTGCGGTTTTAGACGGAATTTGACGGCCGAAGAAATTATTGATCAGTATCGTTTTTGGCGGAAGCGGCTGCCGGCCGAAACGCCGATTGATAATATAGTTTTAATGGGGCAGGGCGAGCCACTGTTAAATTATGACAATGTTAAGCGGGCCTTAAAAGTAATTTTAAAAAATACCGCTATTGGCCAGAGCAAAATTACGCTGTCCACGGTAGGCGTCCCGGCTGCCATGGAGCGCTTGCTGGAAGACAATGATTTTCCAGCCGTGCGTTTTGCCCTTTCTTTGCACAGCGCCATAGACGCCACCCGTAAAAAAATTATTCCTTCCCATCAGCCGGATTTTCTTAAATTTTTAGTCGCTTGGTCCAAAAAATATCACCTTAAAATTCCCAGTCGGACGCATTTTATCGGTTTGGAATACACCTTGCTCCAAAATTTAAATGACGATGCTAAGCACCTTAAGGCCTTAATTAAACTGGCATCCAAACTGGGGCGGGTGAGAATTAATTTGATTCCTTATAACAGCAACTGCCAAAATTTAACCGGTTCGGCGCCCGAGGTGATTAAATATTGGCATGAGGCGCTAATGTCGGCCGGATTTACGGCCACGGTGCGCCGCTCCGAGGGCCAGGATATTGCCGCCGCCTGCGGTCAGTTGCGTAATACTATTAAATAATTTTATTCTTATGATTAAAAAATTCAAAGTCGCCGTCTTAGGCGCGGGCAATATGGGTACGGCTATCGCCCAAATTATCGCTCAAAACGGTTATGAGGTTAATCTTTGGAATTACGAAGGCGACCCGGAGCCGCTGGAGCAGATTAAAAAATTTCGGGAGAATAAAAAATATTTAACCGGCCTCAAACTGTCGGCGCGCGTGCGGCCGCGCCCGGATTTGGCCGTCGCTCTGGCTGGCGCGTCCGCGGTGTTCTTCGTCGTACCCAGTAATTTTATGGCCGGACTGGTTAAAAGAGCCGCGAAATATTTTATTCGCGGTGTAGTTTGCGTGGACGCGTCCAAAGGTTTGGACGAAAAATCACTCGGACTTATCCCCGATGTTTTTAAAAAAAGTCTGCCTAAGTTTTTAAGGTGTCCCGTGGTTACCATTTCCGGTCCGGCCATTGCCCGCGATATGGCTCGCGGCAATTTTACCGCCATGAACATAGCGTCTTTAAATACCCGGGCGATTAAATTAGTAAAAGAGATTTTAGCCAATGATAATTTAGCGTTAATTTCCACCAAGGATGTAATCGGCGTGGAAGTGGCCGGCTCTTTTAAAAATGTTTACGCCATCGCCCTGGGTTTATGCGACGGTCTTAAATTAACCATGAACACCAAAGCGGCTCTATTGGTTTTGGCCCTGCGCGAAATAAGCGAACTAGTTAAAAAAATGGGCGGGTCTTCGGCCACAGTGTATGGCCTCGCCGGTTTAGGTGATTTGGTGGGTACCGGTCTGTGCGACATTAGCCGGAATCGCCGTTTTGGCCAATTTTTAGCCCAGGGTTTTAGTGTTAAACAATCTTTTAAAAAAGTAGGGCAGACCGTGGAAGGCGCGCTGGCCGTTAAAGTTTTGATGGCTCTGGGAAAAAAATATCATTTAAAAATGCTTTTTGCCAAAATGGTTTATGAAATTGTTTGGCAGAATAAAAAACCTGGAGTGGAGTTGAAAAAATTTCTTAAAAATTACGCTTAAATTTTATAAACGACACAGGCGAGAGAAAAGCAAACAAGTTTGCTTTTCCGAGCCGAGGAGTTTATATGGGTAATCGTACATATATGATGGCGGCCAGAACGGAAGCGGACAATTCGATCAGTTATATTTCTTTTGGCTTTTTGCTCATGGCAATATTAATTATCGCCCGACTTTTTATACTCCAGATTCTGCAACACGATTATTACGCCACCATGGCTTTAAGCTCACATGAAATCTATAAAAAAATCCATCCCACGCGCGGTGAAATATATTTTCAGGATACCCGTTCGCGCCAAGAATACCCGGCCGCGGTCAGTCGGCAATATTATTTAGTTTTTGTTTCACCCCGGGAGATTGCCGAGGCCGACATGGCTTCCACCTCTAAGGCGCTCGCGGAAATTTTACAATTTGATGCCACCGTCAAGAAAACCCTGCAAGAAAAGATTTTAGCGGGTTCCAAGGAGCGAAGCGCTTATTATCCGGTGGCCAAAAAAGTTAACGAGGCAACGGCCGAACAAATTAAAAACAAAAAGATTAAGGGCGTTTACATGGTGGCCCAAGAACACCGTTATTATCCGGAAAATAATTTGGGCGCCAATATTTTGGGTTTTTTGGGGCAGGATAAAGACGGCAATCCTCTGGGTAATTACGGCGCGGAAGGTTATTGGGATAAAATTTTGGCGGGGAAAAGTGGTTTTTTATTGGGCGAGCGCGGGGCTTTGGGTAATTGGATTTCGCTCGCCGGCCGCACCAGCGTGCAGGCGGTCGACGGCGCTGATTTGTTTTTGACCATTGATCGGACTCTGGAATATCGGGCCTGTGATTTGTTACGGAAAGGATTTGAAGATTACGGCGCCAAAAGCGCGGCGCTGGTAATGATGAATCCTAAAACCGGCGCGATCCTCGCGATGTGCAGTTTTCCGGATTTTGATCCAAATAATTATTCTCAGGTGGATAGTCTGAACGCGTATAATAATACATCCATCTTTACTCCTTACGAACCGGGGTCGGTTTTTAAGCCCATTACCATGGCCGCGGCTTTGGATTTGGGCCTCTTAGAACCTAATACCACTTTTGTGGACCCCTGTACCAGAAAGATTGACAACTATACCATTCACAACGCTCTTAATAAATGCTACGGTGAACAAACCATGACTGGCGTCTTGGAGAATTCCATTAATACTGGTATGATTTGGGTGGAGGAGAAAATCGGCCGCGAACGTTTTGGGGGTTATGTCAAGCGTTTTGGTTTTGGCGAAAAAACCGGGATCGATTTGGATACCGAGGCCGCCGGCAATATTTCGTCTTTTGACCAAAAATCAAAAATTCACGCCGCTACGGCTTCTTTTGGACAGGGCCTAACAGTTACGCCGTTGCAACTGGCCGCGGCCTATGGCGCCCTGGCTAATGGCGGCCAATTGTATAAGCCCTATGTGGTGGCGGAAGTTCGTTATCCCAACGGCCAAGTGATAAAAACCCAGCCGCAAGTGGTTTCCGCGGTTATTTCTCCGCGCGCCGCCAAGCTTATTACTGGCATGCTGGTCTCAGTGGTGGAAAAAGGCCACGGTCGGGCCGCCAAGGTCGCTGATTATTATTTAGCCGGCAAAACCGGCACGGCGCAAATACCCGGTCCGGGCGGCTATTCCGAAGAAACTAACCATACTTTTGCCGGCTTTGCTCCGGCCGATGACCCCCAATTTGTTTTAATCGTAAAATATGAAGCTCCTAAGAGAGCTTGGGCGGAAAGCACCGCCGCTCCCGTTTTTCGCAATTTAATGGATTTTGCTTTTGATTACTATGGCCTGCCCAATGAACGATAATTTGTGTTTAAATTTGTAGTGTATGCTTAAATCAATTCTTCAGTATTTTTTACGCGGTCTGGCCAAAAAAATTATTAAAAAATATCGCCCCGATGTGGTGGGTATTACCGGTTCGGTAGGTAAAACTTCAGTCAAAGAGGCCGTGACCGCCGTGCTGTCCAGCAAATTCAATGTCCGCAGCAACCATAAAAATTATAACAATGAAATCGGCCTGCCGCTCACCATTATCGGTTTTGAGCAATCCCCGGGCCGTTCTGTTTTAGGTTGGCTCTTGGTTTTTGGCCGGGCCTTGCATCTGCTCTTGGTTAAAAATAAAAATTATCCCGAAATTTTGGCGCTGGAGATGGGCGCCGATAAACCCGGCGATATTCATTATCTGGTGGATATCGCGCCCTGTAAGGTGGGAGTTTTAACTTTTATTTCGCACGCCCACACCGAATTTTTTAAAACGATCAAAAAAATCGCCCAGGAAAAAAGGGTTATTATTTCACATTTAAGCCATGATGATTTTGCCGTGCTTAATTTTGACAACGAATTGGTGATGCAAAACGCCACGGCCACCAAAGCCGAAATAGTCACCTACGGTTTTAAAGAAGGAGCGGATTTGCGCGCTTCGGATGTTAATATAATAAACGATGAAGCTACGGGTTGGCCGTCCGGCTTGAATTTTAAAGTTAATTTTAAAGGTAATACCGTGCCGGTATTTTTTTCGGGCGTGGCGGCTGAACATCTGGTACCTTCTTTTTTGGCTGGCCTCGCGGTGGGCAGTATTTTTGGCGTCAATTTAGTGGAGGGCGCCGCCGCCTTACGCCAGCTTAAGCCTTTAGCCGGTCACATGCGGCTTATCCCGGGTATTAAAGGCACGCTCATTATTGATGATACTTATAATTCCAGCCCCGAACCAACCAAATCGGCTCTGCAAACCCTGGCTCAAATACAAATTAAGCCGAGCGCGGAGCGTTATGCCGTGCTGGGCGATATGCTGGAGCTCGGCACTGAAACCGAAAACACGCACCGCGAGGTTGGTTTTAAAGCGGCGGAGCTGGGAATTAATTTTTTAATCACCGTGGGCGAGGCCTCCAAACACACGGCCGCGGCGGCGCGCGAGGCAGGTCTAGGCGAGCACCAGGTTGCTTCATTTGCCGATAGCGTGTCCGCCGGCAAGTTTTTACAGGAAAAATTAGAGCCAGGGGATGTGGTTTTGATTAAAGGTTCGCAATCCACTAGAATGGAAAAAATTGTTAAAGAAATCATGGCCGAACCGCTTAAAGCCCAGGAACTTTTGGTGCGTCAAGGAGCGGAATGGGCGAA
>JBBUBK010000057.1:0-5862 GCA_038058265.1 Patescibacteria group bacterium | reverse complement strand
CCGAACCGCTTAAAGCCCAGGAACTTTTGGTGCGTCAAGGAGCGGAATGGGCGAAGCGGTAGATTGACTTTTGGCGTTTTTTTTGTTATTGTATTTTCGCTAAATGACGGCCCCATCGTCTAGTGGCTAGGACACATGGTTCTCAACCATGTAACACGAGTTCGATCCTCGTTGGGGCTACAAATTAATTTTTTATGTTAAAAATAGGCATCATCGGCGGGTCGGGTTTGGACGACCCCTCCATTTTGGAAAATGAACAAACCGTAGAAATGAACACGCCGTATGGCCAACCGTCATCTTCTTTTAAAGTTGGTCAAATTACCGGAAAAAATGTAGTCTTGCTCGCTCGCCATGGTCGAGAACACACCGTGCCGCCCACTCAGGTTAATTTTCGGGCGAACATCCACGCGCTTAAAGAATTGGGTTGCACGCATATTTTAGCCACCACCGCCGTGGGGTCACTCCGCGAAGAGATTGGTCGCGGTGATTTGGTAATTTTGGATCAGTTTATAGATTTTACCCGCCATCGTTTTACCACTTTTTATGAAGCGTTTGAGCCGCATAGTCCCAAGCACACTCCCATGGCCGAACCATTTTCGCCGGAGCTCCGTCAATTATTTATTACCTCCTGCCAGGAACTTAATTTAAAACATCACCCCAAAGGGACGGTGGTTACCATAGAAGGTCCCAGGTTTTCCACTAAAGCGGAAAGTAAGATGTTTAGGGCTTGGGGGGCGGATGTAATTAATATGAGCTTGGCGCCGGAAGCCGCGCTGGCTAAAGAAATTGGTTTGCCCTACGCGGCGATAGCCATGAGCACCGATTATGACTGCTGGAAAGAAGACGAAGCGCCGGTAACTTGGGAAGCAGTTTTAGAAATTTTTAAACAAAACGCCCAAAATGTTACCAATCTTTTAATTAAAACTATAGCTAAAATTTCATGACGCATTTAATCAAACAAAAAATTCGGACTATTTCCAACTGGCCCAAGCCGGGTATTATGTTTCGCGATATTACGACTTTGCTCCAAGACCCCGAAGGATTTAAGCGGTCCATTGATTTGCTGGCCGAACGCTATCAAAAAGAGGGGATTGAAGTTGTGGCCGGCATAGAATCCCGGGGTTTTATTTTTGGCGCGGTTTTGGCGCATCGGCTGGGGGTTGGTTTTGTGCCCATCCGCAAAGCCGGAAAATTACCCGGAGAAAAAATTTTACAGGAATATGCCTTGGAATATGGCACTGACAAAATAGAAATTCATAAAGATGCTTTTACCGCGGGCGCAAGAGTTCTGCTGGTGGATGATTTAATTGCCACCGGTGGCACGGCCTTGGCCGCTTGCCAGCTGGTGGAAAAGGCGGGTGGTAAAATTATAGAGTGTGCTTTTATTATTGATTTGTCGGATTTGGGCGGTAAGAAAAATTTAGAAAAATTTGGCCATAAGGTCTTCAATTTAGTGGAGTTTGAAGGAGAATAAAAAAACATGTCCAACCCTCCCTTTACTTATAAATTTTACACCACCACTGCCCAGGCCTGGGACGCCATGTACCAGGCCATTTTAGGCGCGCAAAAGTCCATTTTTTGGGAAATTTATATTTTACTGGATGACACCGCTGGTACCAGGTTTGTAGAGGCGCTGTGCGCCAAAGCCAAGGTTGGGTTGGAAGTCAAGCTGGTTTTGGATGCGGTCGGAAGTTTGAGTTTTACCGCCCAGTCGCAGAAGAAGTTAAAGGAAGCCGGGGTGGATTTAGTTTGGTTTAACGCTTTGGGGCTTGCCTGGAACCCTATTACCTGGCTTAATCGCTTATGGCGGCGTAATCATCGCAAGGTGCTGATTATCGACGAAGGTCTGGCTTTTTTGGGCGGGGTTAACGTGGAGGCTGAAGCAGCCAATTGGAGCGATTTATATATAAAGATAACCGGCAAAGTGGTGCGCCCGTTGCTGCGCGGTTTCGCTAAAAGCTATATTCATGCTCTGGGGCCGCGCAAAAATGTCCGCCGGCTGCTCCATCCTAAACTTATGGTTGAGTTTAAGGAGTGGCGCGCTAAGATTAAATTTATTACGCATTCGCCCGTTTACGCTTCCCACCGTTTTCTCCTTAAAAATCTTTATTATCGCGCCCTGGAGCTGGCCAAGGAGTCGGTGACTTTGGTTTCGCCGTATTATGTGCCGGATAAAAAATTTCTTCGGCTGATCGCCGAGGCCAAAGCGCGCGGGGTAAAAGTTAAAATAATTTTGCCCTGGCGTCCGGACCATTGGTTTATGGAACATCTGGCCCAGTCTTTTTATAATTTAACCTATCGCGCCGGCGCCGAATTGTATTTTGTAAAAAAGATGATGCATGGCAAAGCTCTAAGTATGGATGATAAGACCGGTTTCGTGGGCAGTTCCAATCTCACGCCGCGCAGTTTTAATCTCAACGAAGAGTCCGGCGTGTTTTTCAGCGAAGAGAAAATGGTTAAAGAGCTTAACGGCATTTTGGATGATTGGCAAAAGGAAGCCGTTCCCTTTGGGGATGTATCTCTTAAAAAGCAAAGCTGGTTTGGGCGTCTAATCTCTTGGCTCGCGAATAAACTTAGAGATTATGTATGAACACTTTTGGCCCAGATTGTGGCTAAGGAAACCAACGCTCCGCTCAAGATGACACCGTATAAATTTATGGAAAAATTTTTACTCCATACCTGCTGCGCGCCGTGCAGCATCGCCATTATTGATGAATTAAAAAATCGGTTTGATTTAACCATCTTTTTTTATAATCCCAATATTTATCCGGCCGAAGAATATTTAAAACGTAAAGCCGAAGTAATTAAAGTTTGCAATGAGTGGAACGTGCCGATGGTAGACACTGATTATGAAACTAAAAAATGGGATAGGGCCGTAAAAGGATTGGAAAACGAACCGGAAATGGGCGCGCGCTGCCCGGTTTGTATTAATTTGCGTTTAGCCAAAACCGCGGATTACGCCGCGCAAAACGGTTTTATTTATTTTGGCGCCAGCTTAACCATGGGCCGAAATAAAAAAGCGGAGGTTATTCATCCGCTGGGCCAGGCGCTGGCCGAAAAATATGGCCTTAAATTCTACGCCGAAGACTGGAAAAAGCAGGGGAGACAAGAGAAAGCGCTAAAATTAGTTGAAGAGCGGGGAACTTATCGGCAGAATTATTGCGGGTGTTTGTATTCACGTAGCACATAGCACATAGCACATAACAAATTTAAAATTCAAGGTTGTTAAATGATACGTGCTACGTGTTATGTGTTACGTGATCGTTATTATTCTTTTCTTCTTTCCCTCGTATTCCATGACTATTTTGACGGTTTTTTTATTTTTAAGAAGATTTTTTATTTTTTCCGGCCATTCCACCACACAAATGGTATCCGGCGCGCCTAAATAATCCTCCGCGCCAATGTCAATCAATTCTTGGTCGTTTTTTAAACGGTAAGTGTCAATGTGGACTAAGCTTACGGTTTTTAGTCTGGTTTTAGTTTTGTAGATGTTCATGAGCGCAAAAGTCGGACTATTTATTTCTTTTTTAATCCCCAAACCTTTAGCCAGGCCTTTTACCATGGTAGTTTTACCTGCTCCCAGCTCGCCATATAAACATAAAATATCGCCGTCTTTAAGTCCTAAAGCCAGTTTTTGTCCGATTTTTTGTGTTTGTTTTTCTGTGGCAGACAACAGTTTCATGACCGGAATTTAACCATTTTTAAGCCCTAACTGTCAAGTTATCTTTTAGTTTGACTTTTAGGCCGTTTTGTTTTAGAATAGTAAGCGCCAATTTTATTCAAAAAATCGGAGAAAAACCGGTCTATTATCGTTATTCGTATGAACCAAAAAATTGAATGGTTAGCCAAAATTACGGTTTATTTAACTTTTTTTGTGCCTTTAGTGGTAATTCCGGCCTCGTTTATTTTTCCGTTTATTGTACCCAAAATTTTGCTTTTCAGGTCGCTGACGGCCGTTTTAATTGGCGCTTACGCGCTTTTGTTGTTTATTAATTGGGAAGAATATAAGCCAAAATTAACCTCGTTGAATTTAGTTTTGGTCGCTTTTTTGCTAAGTTTTGCGCTTTCTACTTTTTTTGGCGTTGACCCTTACCATAGTTTTTGGGATAATCACGAAAGAATGCTTGGCTTGTTTACCATTTTTCACTATATCGCTTTTTATCTTGTCTGCAGTTCAATTTTTAAAACTTGGACCGAATGGAAAACGGCGTTAAAGATTTTTTTAGTCGCCGGTTCGCTGGTAATGTTTATCGGCCTTTTGCAAGTCGGCAATCCCGAGCTTTTGCTTAACGGCGGGTCGGATCGCGTGGCCAGTACTTTAGGCAACTCCATTTATGTCGGCGGTTACGGCTTGTTTTTAACCTTTGTCGCCCTGCTTTTGCTGGTTAAAGAAAAAAATACTTTTTGGAAGTGGTTGGAAGCCGGCTTGGGTCTGATGGGGATTTTGGGCTTGTTTTTTAGCGGCAGTCGCGGCGCTGTTCTAGGTCTTATCGCCGGGTTGGGCGTGGTTATTTTAGGTTACGCCCTGGTTCTTAAGGAACATCCCGGAATCAGAAAGACGCTTTGGGTGGTTTTGGCCCTGGGCGTTTTGCTTTTGGGTATTCTGTATCTTAATCGTCAATCTAAATTTGTTCAGGAAATTCCAGCCGTTGGGCGCACTCTCAATACCTCTTTGGATGATGTTAAAAACAGCCCGCGTTGGATTGCTTGGGAAATCGCGATTAGTAGTTGGAAGGAACGGCCGTTTTTGGGCTGGGGTCCTAATAATTTTTTTTACGCCTTTAATCAACACTACAACCCTAAATCCTTGGAGTTTGGCTACGGCGAAACCTGGTTTGATAATGCTCACAATATTCTTTTAAATACTCTGGCTGTCCAGGGCATCTTTGGCCTTCTGTCATATCTTTCCATTTTTATCTTCGGCATAGCCAGTTTGATCTGGGGGTATCATCGGCAAAAAGCTGACAATCACTTGTTGGTTATTGGCGCCGCCTTTTTGTTAGCCCATTTAATTCAGAATGTAACGGTTTTTGAGAACCCCACTTCTTATTTGTATTTTATGTTTTGGCTGGCTTTTATCAATCAGAGCACCGGTTATGTGGCGCCAAAGCAAGATATTAAAAATACCCTTCTTAACCATAACCAAAAAGCGCCGGCCAATCTTGATCAGCGATTGAGCGTGGGCTTTATCTCAACGGTTGGCATAATCGTATTTTTGATTATTTTTATTTTTAATATCCAGCCGGCCCGGGCCAACATGAAAACCTTAGCTGCCTTGCGCGACTTGGGGCAGAATCCGACCCTGGGGGCTATTTCCATGAAAGCGGCGTTGGCTTTTAATTCGCCGCATATTGACGATATCCGCAGCGATTTGGGCCGATCGGTAGCGCAGATTTTTAGTTCCTATCTTCAGCAGATAGGCAAGGATAAATCCAATGAAATATTGGATATTGTTTATCCGGAATTGCAAAAAAATCTTATGTTGCACCCTCGCGACATCCGCAATCAACTCACCTTAACCCAGCTCTCGCAATTCAAATTTGTTATTAACAACCAACCCCAGTACCTTTATGAAGCGGAGAGTTTGATGGAAGACGCTTTAAGATATTCACCCAAGCGCCAACAGCTGATGTATAATTTGTCCGGTTTAAAATTACAATTGGGCAAATCCGATGAAGCCATCAAATTAATGGAGGAAACCATAACTTTAAATCCCAAAATCGCTGAAAGTTATTGGCGGCTGGCCTATCATTACAAATTACTCAAACAAACAGAAAAAGCTAAAGAAATACTTAAATTGGCCGAAACGAATGGTGTGATTTTTAATGATAATGAGAAGAATATTGTTAATGAAATTTTGGG
>JBBUBK010000056.1:7489-13090 GCA_038058265.1 Patescibacteria group bacterium | reverse complement strand
GATTATATGACCAGCGCGCCCTTGGTTAGAATTGTAGTGGAAGGCGTGCACGCGGTGGATATGGTGCGCAAAATTTGCGGCGCCACGATGCCTTACCTCGCGGACATGGGCACGATTCGCGGCGATTATTCCGCCGATTCTCCGGCTGTGGCCAATATGGAAAAGCGCTCGGTGATGAATCTTATTCACGCTTCGGAAACCCCGGAAGAAGCCAAGCATGAAATTGAACACTGGTTTGGCGACCGCAAAGTTATTTTTGATTACGAAAGATTTACCTGTTAATTAAATTAAACTTCAAAATTAAAAAATACCCCCGACCTAACGTCGGGGGTATTTTTATATCTGTTATCCGTTTAAATCTGTGTTACTCAATACAACAGTCAATGGCCTTTTTCACCAATTCACCCAGCTTGCCCATAAAACCCTTCTTTTCGGTATCATGAACATTTAAAGCGTTGTCGTCAATTTTTTTAATGTCGCCGGTATTCACCAGTTTCATATTCACCGCCCAAAACAGGGAATAGAGATTAAATGACTTATCAAATAAATCCTGGGCCTCGGTTTTATGGCCCATTTTATGCTGCTTAGTGCCCACTTCCATCAGGCGCATGGAGGCGGCTAAGAGGTGTTTGGAAATGCACCAGACTTCGCCTTCGTATTCTTTAATAATTTTACGCAAAAGTTCTCCGCGCATGGCCCGCACCTCCTGCAGGAGGTCAAAGTACTCCGGTTTGCCGGTTTTGGCCGCGGTAAAAAAGAAATGCTCCTCAATGCTGATTAAATTCATGATAGCAATGGACAAATCCTGGTCCGAAGATAAATCCATCTTGTCCTGCTTCTTCATTTGGTCCACCTTGTCAATTAATTCCTGGACATTTTTAATAGGGTTTTCCATACAGTATATTTAGCTACTTAGTCAAAAAGTAAAAAATAATACTTAAAATTATTAAAGGAGAAATAGGCAAAACCACTTTTTCAAAAGGAAAATGGGCATGGCCGTTATTTTTCTTTTTTAAATATTCGTAAAAGTAATGCCCGCTAATAAAAAAGACACTGCCGGCAATAATTCCGAGGAGCAGTTTATCCACGCCCCAAAATTTATTTAGCGGGTGCCCCACCACGTCGGTCCATACCAATGGCACCACGACCATTAAATAATATCCCAAAGCGATTAACCAATTACGGCCTTTAAACAGCCAATATTTTTTGCGATTAAGCCAATCAATGGTCCAAAAAGTTAAAGAAGCGGTGATGCCGCCGATCCAGAGCCCGGAAATAGTGTCGTCTATGCCGAAATAGCGCGTAAGCCCCAAACCGCCTATTACCGCCACGGTGCAAATTGGGCAAACGGCTTTGGCCGGCGCGGCCACTAAAAGTCCGAGCAGAGTTAAAATGGTAAAACGAATTTTTTGCATATTATTTGGCCCACTGGCTAAAAAAGTTTATGGTTTCTTCGTCGCCGGAGTAGCATTTTTTATTGCCGCCATCCCAAAGGAACGGCACGCCCATGCCACTCACGGTAGAGAGGCCGCAGGCGGTGTATTTTTCGGCCATCAATTTGGCATTGTTTTGGTTCTCAAAAACTTCCAGTTTTTCAATTTTAACTTTTTCGGCGATTTTATTGGCTTCCAGATAAGCGTCCACCTTTTCACAGTGGGGGCAGCCGTTGCCATAAAAAAGAATAAGATTATCGGCGGTGTTGCCGACCGGCCGGTTTTGTTTAAAAATAAAAATCACACCCACCACGAGTAGCAGGCCGATTATGGCTAAAATTAAACCTTTTTTGTTTTGCATAAGAATTTTTAAAAATAAGTAAAGATATTATAACACGGTCTTGCCCCTCATTCAAGGCGCGCTGTCATTCCGAATCCGCCAGCTCGCTCGGAATGACAATTTAAAAACCACCGGTTTTTGTCAGTGGTTTTTATTTATTCGTGTTCTTAGGCCAATTTTTTGACCAAGGTGCGGCGACAGGTGGAACAAGCCTTAACTCTTTTGCCGTCCAGCCTGACCAATTGTAAGTTGGGATGTTGATGGCGGGGTACCTTGCGGTTGCTGTGGCTAACATTGTTGGCCCGGCCGGCGGTTTTACCGCAAATGGAACAGATGCGACTCATACAATTGAAAATTTAAGGGTAATGAGATATAATAAGTAAGCCCTAGTATAAGGGTTTTTTAAAAAAATGTCAATATGGACCCGCTTTCCCTGGTTTTTTACTTCATTATCATTATCCCTTCGGCCATTATTCATGAGTACGCCCATGGTTTTATGGCCGACAAATTGGGCGACCCTACGGCCCGCTATGCCGGCCGGCTGACCCTTAATCCCAAAGCCCACATAGATTTGTGGGGGACTCTTTTAATGCCGGTTTTATTGTTTTTGGCCACGGGCGGACGGTTTTTATTCGCTTACGCCAAACCGGTGCCTTACAACCCTTATAACTTAAAAAGTCAAAAATGGGGCCCGGCCCTGGTGGGGCTGGCGGGGCCAATGGCCAATTTTTTACTCGCCGCCGCTTTTGCCGTAGTGCTTCGTTTAGTGCCAGGTTCGGCCATGGCCCCATTTTTGGGAATTATCGCCTATGCCAATGTAATGTTAATGGTTTTTAACCTGATACCCATTCCGCCGCTGGACGGCTCCAAAATTTTATACGCGCTTTTGCCGGATTCGGCCTCTGGGGTTAAGAATTTTTTGGACCGCCACGGTTTTGTTATTTTACTGTTTTTTATTTTTTTTCTCTTTGAACTCATCTCACCGATTATTGATTTAGTTTTTAAATTTTTGGTAGGGTAAATTTTATATCTGCCTCATTTCGTATATGAAAAATTATTCCTCAAATAGATGTCAAAAGGGCAAAACGGCCTACCGCACGCCGAGTTTGTTTAAGGCTAATAAGGCCTTGCGTGTAGCCGATATTAAGGGCCGAATTGGCAAAAATAATAAATTTTTAACTCAAGCGTCACGTAGCACGTATCACGTATCATCGTGATTTGTTACGTGTTACGTGCTATGTGTTACGTGTAAAATATTCTATGTTCAAAATTCTTTCCGTCGGCGGGTCCATTATTATTCCTAAAACAGGGTTTGATATTAAGTTTTTAAAAAAGTTCCGCGCCCTTATTTTGTCCCGCGTTAAAGCAGGGGATAAGTTTGTGCTGGTGGTGGGCGGCGGGGCAGTGTGCCGGCAGTATCAAACCGCGGCCAAAATCGTAGCCGGCCTTAATAATGAGGCCTTGGACTGGCTGGGTATTTACGCCACGCATTTTAACGCCGAATTTGTCCGCCTTCTTTTTGGCAAATTGGCTCACGGCGAAGTGATTAAAAATCCTACGCAAAAAATAAAAGCAAACAAGCCGATAATAGTGGCCAGCGGCTGGAAGCCGGGCCGGTCCACCGATTTTGACGCGGTGTTGCTGGCTAAAGGCTGCGGCGCGAAAACCGTGGTCAATTTATCCAATATTGATTATGTGTATGATAGAGACCCGCGGGTTAATCCTGGCGCCAAAAAGTTTGAGAAAATAAATTGGAATGATTTTAGAAAAATTGTGGGCAGCAAGTGGAGTCCGGGAGCCAATGTGCCGTTTGATCCGCTGGCGGCTAAAGAAGCGCAAAAACTGGGTTTGTCGGTCTTTTTTGCCAAAGGCACGGATCTAAAAAATTTGCAGAGGGTCTTGACGAATCAAAAATTTAAGGGCACAATCGTAAAGTAATTTTTTAAATATTTTTTATGAAGTCCATGAATAAAATTGGCCTACTCCTCGCTTCTATCGCCATTTTGATGTTGGCAGTGCCGGCTCAGGCGGCCACCAGTTTTAAACCCGGTTATGTGCCGTCCGGTCAAAAGCCCTATACGGGTTTACAGCAAGAGGAAATTAATTTAAGCGAGAAGATTTTGGATACTTTGCATAACCATGGAGAAAAAATAACCAGTTTGGCTTATCCGGTTTTGCCCAAAGATAAAAATATTATTTTTGTCTCCACCAGGGAAGAACTGCAGGGCGGTAAGGTTTTAAATAGCGTTTATACTTATCATTTAACCAAGGGAACGCTCTGGAGATTTTATGCCGAGATAGTGGGGTATAAAAATAGTCCGGCCGGCATCCGCACCGTGGCCATGGATGGTAATAAACTTATAATTATCAGAGAAAGAGAACGTCCGGCCGCCGTGCAGTGCGCTATGTCTTTGCCCTGGACGCTTTCGGCTTACAACGGCCGGGTCTTTTATTTGGACGTTACTAAGAAAGTCCAGACCTTAAAAATTTACACGATCGCCAAGGATGTGCTTAAAAAAGGGGAAGCCGACCGCAGTAAATGCGCGGCGAGCATCAAGTAAAGTCCGCCCTTGACATTTTTTAGCTATTTGTTATAATCATTTTACCATAGATAGCAGGCGCCCCTTTGGGGCTTAATATGTCGCCTACGCCCACTTGGTTGGGCTACGGCGAACTAAACCTGCCGAGGTGCAAAAAGATCCCGAGTCCTCGGGGCTAAAGTCGATTTGTGCTTAGAGTCTGTGGCCAACACAGATTTTTTTATTCACTGTGAAGTGAAGAAATGAAGTATGCCTAAAACTAAACAGCAAAAACAAGCTACCATCGCCACCTTAACCCAAGGGTTAAAGACGGGCAAGGGCGTGGTCTTTGCCAATTTTCAGGGCTTAACCGTCGCTGAGGCGGAAGAGCTCCGCAAAAATTGCCGTAAGGAAGATGTCACCTTTTTGGTCGCCAAAAAAACCTTGCTTAACAAAGCCTGCCAGGATTTAGGATTGGACAAGGTCAATCCTAAAAGCTTTTCGGGCGGCGTGGCTACCTTTGTCGGTTTAACCGACGAAGTGACCCCGGCCAGAATCGTAAATACTTTTGCCAAAACCCACGAAGTCGTCTCCATTTTTGGCGGACTTTTGGAAGGCAAGTTTATTGATTCTGCCATGGTTAAGAGCTTAGCCAATTTGCCGAGCAAAACCGAACTCCTCTCCAGAATGGTGGGTTCGTTTAACGCCCCGCTTTCCGGCTTGGTTAATGTCCTGGCCGGCAACTTACGCGGCTTGGCGCGGGTGTTAAACGCGTACAAAGACAAAAAGGCAACTGTTTAATTAACTTATAAACTGTCATTCTGAATCCGCCGGCTGGCGGAGAAGAATCCCTGTCCGTTTACCAATTGAGCCAGAGATCCTTCACTTCGTTCAGGATGACAATAAAATACAATAGTATGACTGACGAAAAAAAGGAAGTCGTGGTTCCCGAAAAGTTTAAAGCTTTGGTGGAACAAGTGGAAAAATTGTCCGTTCTGGATCTGTCGGAATTGGTTAAGGTGCTAGAAGACAAATTCGGCGTTTCCGCGTCCGCTCCGGCCATGATGATGGCCCCGGCCGCCGCTGGCGCTGTCGCTCCGGCCGAAGAGAAAACCGAGTTCAACGTGGAACTCACCGAGGTCGGCGCCAACAAAATTAACGTCATTAAGGCCGTTAAGGAAATTACCGGTTTGGGCTTAGCCGAGGCCAAGGGTTTGGTAGACGGCGCGCCGAAAATGATTAAAGAAGGCGTGAAGAAAGAAGAAGCCGAGGTTATGAAGAAGAAGATTGAAGAAGCCGGCGGTAAATG
>JBBUBK010000056.1:4079-7389 GCA_038058265.1 Patescibacteria group bacterium | reverse complement strand
CTATCCAAAATATAGGCCTTGCTTTGCGGTTCATCCACCACGAGTCCGGTGGGGGAGATAAATTGTGAAGAAGTGATTTGTTTAAGCAGTTTGCCGTCTTTGTTTAAGACCAACAGTCTTTTGCCGGCGCTGTCCAAAATGTATAAGCGCAAGAGGTCGGTATAGGTAAAGATTTTATCACCGCCGGTTAAGGCCGGGTCAATTCCTTGCAGGGCAAAGGGCTGTTTTACCCCGCCGGTAAATTTATAAACTTCACCGTTATTTTTTAAGGCAAACAAATCCCCATCAATGGTAATGCTTGTCCCGTTGGTTAAATCCGCGGTATTATCGCGGAGCCAGTCTTTGCCCTGGCCAAAGCCGGTTTTAATGCTGTCGTGTTTATAGATTTTGTTATTAAGCGCGTCCAGGGTATAGAGCCGGCGGTTATAAACTACCAGGGTGGTGATGTTAGATTTTTGTTCGGGCCAGGTTAGGTCGGATCGGGCAAAGGAGCCGTTCCCCGGGTCATATTTTATAAGTTCGCCAGTGCTTCGTAAAAATAAAGCGTAGTCGTTTTCTTTGGGCGCGGCCCCGGCAATAAAATTATTAAAGCCGGCGGGCAGGGTTTTGTTTTCTTTGGTTAGAAGGTCGTAAGTAAAGAGGGTAGAGGAGGCGCCGTAAGCGATAAACTTGCTGTTTATTTTTATAAGCTGCATCGGGTCTTTTTCCAGATTACTCCAATCAGCCAAAAATTCCGGCTTAACCGCCACCACCTTGCGGACTTTTACCAAAACATTTTCCAATTGGTCGCTAATGGTTTTGCACTCGTCGCGGTGGGCGCGAGCGTTGCAATCCAATTGGGCGAGCAGGACTTTGGCTTCTTGGGCGGCGCTAAGAGCCGCCGTTTCGTCATTATAAATAATGGAGCTTTCGGCCAGGTCGCGTTTGGTTTTTACCAGCCGCATGTTTTCTTGGTAAGTTTTTTCCAAGGATAGGTTTCTTTGCCGGGCGCCTAGGTAAATTAAACTTAGGGCAAAAACAAAAGCCAGAACAATCGCCGAGAACATTAAAATTCGGGCCAGCGGGGAAAGTTGTTTAAAATTTTCGCGGTAGCTGTAAACGGCGCGCCGCCAATCATCTAAAATAGGTTGACGCCTTTTTTGGTAGTTGGTCGCCACAAAAAATAGAAGAACCAAGCCGGTAACGAGGCCTTTGAGCAAGGTAAAAACAGCCACCGCCAGCCAGGCCAGCCCCTGGCCTAAATATTTTAGCATCTGCCAGGCAATATCCAGCGCTACGGATAAATTTTGTTTAAGGTCGGCTTTGGCCGCCATCTTTGGCCGGCCATGATGCTGACGCAAGTGAGCGGATTTTATTTCCGCCGGGGCGTATTCCGAAGTTTGAGTTGGCCGGCCGGGCACTGGCGCGGCTTTTTGGGGCAGTTTATCTTTAATTAAAGATTGCATTTTACCGCTAAACCGCCGGAAGAGAGATGGGGAGAGGGTGTTGGCGGTGTTTTCTTCGGTGTTAAAAAATGATTTTAAGGATTTTTCCGAGCCATTGCCGGCGCGGGGTTTTGGCCGATGAATAGCGCTCGCAGCGCTGGATTCACCCAAATGGATAACCAAACCACCGAAAGAAAGGCCGTTTTTAAGCTCCGAGAGCACCCGTTCCAAATGCTCGGCGCTCTGCCGGGGCGGGCGGGAGGTGATTAATTTTTCCAAACGGTCGCCGTTAAAATAGTCGGCCAAACGCGGCGTGCCGGCAAAAAAATAATCGTGGGGATTAATTTTGCCCTGAATGATTTGAGAAAATAACTGACGTTCATCAGCCTCGGCGGTTTCCGCCAGGTTCATGCGCCGATAAACCCCCTCATTATTTTTATAAAAAATGAAAACCTGCGGCGCGCCATGATAAGAAAAAAGTATCTCCGGCTGGCGGATGGCCCCCACCACATAATTTAAGGCCAGGTCCGGTTTGAGCAGGGTCAGATTTTGCTGATTTATTTTTTCCAACACCACCTCCAGCGAAGTTTTATTTTCCTGGTCCGGGGTTTCGTAATAGCCGTTTTCAATTTCATCAATGAGGTTTTGGAGCTTAACAATATGTCGTCCTTCGGCGTTGTTAATTTCACAGAGCGCGAAAAAATAGCCCTTTTTCTTTTCTTCGGGGGTGGAGGGTTCGGTGATGTGCAACAAAACATGGGAGAGCTCAGGTTGGCCGCCCTCCACAAAGAATTCGTTAAGCTGCAGAATACGGTCCATAGCTTTGACTTTTTAGGATATTATTATTATACTATATAAAAGAAAGTTAGTCTACAACTTATTTAGTCTTGTTATATGCTTGAACACCTTTTTGGTTCAAAGACCAGATTAAAGCTTTTATACCTATTTTACAGCTATCCGGAGCGGGCTTTTTTTGTTCGGGAGATTAGCCGGCAAAGCGGGGTCCAGCTTAACGCCGTCCGCCGCGAAATTGCCAATTTGACCAAAATCGGCATCGTTAAACAGGTCTCGGCCGACCAGGCCAAAACCGAAGAAATAGGCACCGAGCGCTCCAAGTATTTTCAATTGGAATCAAACTTTGTGCTTTGGTCGGAATTAAAATCTTTGCTCTTTAGGGCGCATCTTTTGGAAGAACAGGATCTAATCGTCAGAATTAAAAAGCGCGCCGGCGAAGTTAAATTTTTGCTCCTGACCGGAATTTTTACCGGTGAAAAAGATATTGGCACGGATTTGCTTTTGGTGGGCAAAATAAAGCCGGTGTCCGTCACGCGCCTGATTAAAGAATTTGAAAAAACTTTGGGACGCTCCATCCGTTACACGGTGATGGACGGCAAAGAGTTTAGCGAGCGGCGCGAAATCGGCGACAAATTTTTATACAGCCTCCTGGAGGCCAAGCATCTTATTGCCATTGATGAATACGGGCTTACCAAAACCTATTAAACTTTGGCCCGATCTTGTATGTATATTTTAATTGATAATTCCGATGACCAAAAAATTGTTCTTTATTATTATCTAAAAGATAAATGGTTAAAGCGCGCGTTTAGCCGGCCAACGGATTTGCTGGTAGATTTAAATAAGTTGCTGGCGGATTTGAATTGTTCCACCAGTAAAGTAAGGGGCCTAGCGGTGCGGTTGGGTGTTGGCCGGTTTACAGCCACGCGAGTGGCGGTAACTTTGGCCAATACACTGGGCTTTGCCTTAAAGATTCCGGTGGTCGGGGTGGGGAATCTGGATTTAAAGAAGGCGTTAAAAATACTGCGTTTGGCCCGACCCGGTAAATATATCAGCGCCACTTACAGCGCCGCCGCCCATATTAACGGCCAACA
>JBBUBK010000056.1:0-3979 GCA_038058265.1 Patescibacteria group bacterium | reverse complement strand
TGTCCATTTGGCTCACCTTAATTTTGGGCGTGGCCTTGTCCGTCGTCCGTCCGCTCTGGATGATTTACGCCATTTTGGTGTTTGACATCTATTGGGTCTTGCGGGTGATTTATTTTTCTTTTTATTTAATTTTGTCCTGGCGCCGGTTTAGGCAAGCGGTACGCGTGGATTGGTTTGCCCGGCTTAATCAGGAATTGCCGGATTGGCAAAAAAAGTTCAACGTAGTTTTTTTACCGGTTTACAATGAGGAGCTGCCGGTGGTGCGCGCCACTTTAAACAGTTTTTTAAAATCCAGTTATCCGGCCGGCCAGCTGTATGTGATAGTTTCCGGGGAAGAGCGGCAATTGGAACACTGGCAAAAACTCCAGACCGAAATTAAAAGCGAGTACGCGGGGCGGTTTGCCGATTTGATTTTCTACACCCACCCGCAAGGATTGCCGGATGAGATCCCCGGCAAGGGCAGTAATATTCACTTTGCCGAATTTGCTTTTAAAGAATATGCTGACCAAAAAGGCTGGCGCTACGAGGAGATAATTATTTCCGTGTTTGATATAGATACCGTGGTGCATCCGCAGTATTTTGCCCACCTGACTTATTTTTACTGCCGGCATCCGCGCCCGGAACGAAGTTCTTTTCAACCCATTACTTTGTATAATAATAACATGTGGGAATCGCCCTCGGTGCTCCGGATTATGGCTTTCGGCACCAGTTTTTGGATGCTCTTTAGCTTGGCTCGGCTGGACAATCTGGTAACCTTTTCCTCCCACAGTATGAGTTTTAAGGCGGCGCTGGACGTGGGTGGGCATGCCAAAAATATCGTCAGCGAGGATTCCCGGATTTTTTTTCAATGCTGGCTTAAATACGAAGGCCATTACGAAGTCAGCCCGCTTTACATTCCGGTTAGCATGGACACGGTGCGCGATGAAAATTTATGGACCAGCTTAAAAAATTTGTATTATCAACAGCGGCGCTGGGCCTGGGGCGCCGAAAATATTCCGTATCTGCTCTGGGAATTTAAAAAACATCCGCTAATAAGTTTTTGGAAAAAGTTCATCTTGCTCTGGCATGAGTGGGAAGGCAAGTGGAGCTGGGGCGTGGTGGCCATACTTATCACTTTTTTGGGCCGTTTGCCCCTGTGGCTCGCTGGCCCGGAAGTGCGTCAGAGCGCTTTGTTTTTTAACGCGCCGCATGTGCTGGAAAATCTCATGACGCTCTCCATGGTAGGACTTTTGATTTCGGCGACGATGAGCATGCTCATTTTACCGCCCCTGCCCGAGGGCAAAGCCCCGCACCGTTATTTATTTATGTTGTTTCAGTGGTTGCTGCTGCCGGTTTCGCTTATTTTCTTTTCCTCCCTGCCGTGCTTGGACGCTGTGACGCACCTGATGCTGGGAAAATATTTGGGTTTTAACGTGTCGGCTAAAAAAAGAACAACTTAATTTTAAATTAATTTTAAAATTTATGACTATGACTAAAGGCAAAAAAATAGCTCTCCTCGCGTTTACTTCGGTTTTAGGGGTGGTAGCGCTGGCCGGCGGCGCGGTCTATTTATGGTACAGCACAGGCGGTTTGCAGGAAGCCCTGCTCCGTAAGGTGGGTGAAAAAATTGTCACCAATCAATCCGAAATGAATTTGGTGCAGGACGTGATGGGTTTTAGCCGGCCGCGCACTTATCTTTTGTTATTTTTAAACAACACCGAGCTCCGGCCCGGCGGCGGTTTTATCGGCGCTTATGCCGTGGTGCGAGTGGATCGGGGTATGCCCCAACTGCTTAAAGTGGAAGGCACCGAAATCTTGGACAACACCGCGCCCAAAGATTTTATTTCAATACCACCCGAACCATTAAAAAAATATTTATCCATTAATCGTTGGAATTTTCGCGACAGCAACTGGTCGCCGGATTTTGCCGCTTCGGCTTTTAAGTCGTTGGAGTTGTATCAAAAGGAACGGGGATTGGCCGCGGAAAGTTTGGACGCGGTCATTGGTTTTACTCCAAATGTTTTTGAAGAAGTACTAAAACTCACCGGGCCGGTTAAAGTTAACGGCGAGGAATTTAATTCCCAAAATTTGACGGAAAAATTGGAATACGAAGTGGAATATGGCTATGCCGCCAAGGGCATAGACTTTGATAGTCGTAAAAAAATGTTGGCGGATTTGTCCCATGCCGTTTTGGTTAAATTAGGCAAGAATGTTTTGGGCAACTGGACGGCTTATCTGACGCTGGCCGAAAAAATGTTGGCCGAAAAACATTTGGTGGGTTATGCCATGGTGCCGCAGTGGGAGAGCGTCATCGCCGCCAAACACTGGGGCGGGCTGATGGATCAAACATACCCCGGCGATTATTTGTTATGGGCGGATGCCAATTTGGCTTCGCTTAAAACAGATCTGGCCATTGACCGGACATTGTCTTACGTCATCAAGCCGTCCGGCGCCAGTAATTTTACGGCCGCGGCCAAAATGACTTATATTCACCGAGGCAAATTTGACTGGCGTACTACCCGCTACCGCACTTATGCCCGTATTTTTGTACCGCTCGGCAGTAAATTAATCAAGGTCACCGGCGCGCTTAAAAATGACCGCACCACCGACCCGGGCGTCATTGACCAGGGGACGGAAAACGGCCGGCAATGGTTTGGCGCTTTTATTGCCATTGAGCCGGGCAAGACGGGCGAATTGAGCTTTGAATATCAATTGCCGTCCGAGATTGTTCAAAAAATCAAAGCCGGTTCCTACGACTTGCTCACGCAAAAACAAATCGGGACGATCGCCAATAAATTTATTCTGGATTTGGATTTTGGCAAGAAATTAACTTCCGCCAACCCGTCGGAAAAACCGGAACAATTGGGTGATAGCCGCTACCAACAATCTACGGATTTAAGAGTGGATAGGGAATTTGAGGTTAAATTATAACTGTCATTCTGAGTGAAATGAAGAATCTCTGTCCGTCGGTTAATTGAGACAGAGATCCTTCACTGGCGTTCAGGATGACAATTGAAGTAATTAGTGTTTTATGTTTATCAAAAAAATCGGGATTGACCTCGGCACCAACAATGTGATGGTCTATGTGCCCAAAAAAGGCATTGTGATTAATGAGCCGGGCGTGGTGGCTGTCTCCAAAAGCGACGGCAAGGTTTTGGCCGTCGGCCTGGAAGCTAAAGACATGATCGGCCGCACACCGGATTCTATTATCGCCGAGCATCCTTTAAAAGAGGGGGTGATTGCCAATTACCACACCACCGAAGCGATGCTCCGTTATTTTATCAATAAAGCGCTGGGCGGGGTGCATTTATTCCGGCCCGAAGTGATGGTCGCGGTGCCGGCCGGCATTACCTCTACCGAAAAGCGCGCGGTCATAGACGCCACCATCGCCGCCGGCGCGCGGGCCGCCTACATTATTAAAGCGCCCATTGTCTCGGCCATTGGCGCGGATATTCCCATCGGCGCGGCTTCCGGCCACATGGTCATAGACATCGGCGCGGGCACGGCCGAAATCGCCGTTATCTCGCTGGGCGGTATCGTCTCCTGGGGCTCGGTGCGCATTGGCGGCAACAAATTTGACGCCTCCATTACTGAATATGTGCGGCACAAATATAATTTGGCCGTGGGGTCGCACACCGCGGAAGAAATAAAAATTAAAGTCGGGTCCGCCATTTTTATGAGCAAGCCCTTAACGATTGATATTAAAGGGCAGGACCTGATTAGCGGCCTGCCGCGGATTCTTAATGTAAATTCGGACGACACCACCGAGGCTCTGCAACACGATTTGGATTTACTCCTAGACGCGATTAAAAATGTCTTGCACGACACCCCGCCCGAGCTTTCGGCCGATGTCATGGATAAAGGCATAATTTTAACCGGCGGTTCGGCCATGCTCCGCAATTTGGATGAACTGATTACTCAAGCCACCGGCGTACCCACTTACGTGGCTGATGAGCCCATCTTTTGCGCGGCCAAGGGCACCGGCATCGCTTTGGAGAAT
>JBBUBK010000055.1:5592-7319 GCA_038058265.1 Patescibacteria group bacterium | reverse complement strand
TCGAACCCACGACCTTATCCTTAAGAGGGATCTGCTCTACCAGCTGAGCTAGCGACCCGCTAGACCGGATCTCCTTCTTTTCTTTTAATAATATTTACCTTGGGCCCTTTCCAGCCTTTGATTTTTAAGGCCGCTTCGGCCGCCTCGGTTTGGGCTTCCTGTTTACTGGTGCCTTCACCGCTGGCCACCAGCTCTTTTTCAATATAAACTCCTATTTTAAAATTTTTAGCATGGTCTGGACCGACTTCGCCCAAAACTTTGTAAGTGGGCGTGACGCCGGCTACTTCCTGGGCTGATTCCTGAAATCGGCTTTTGGCATCCATATATAAACCGTTTTCTAAAATGTAGGGGAGCTGTGGCAAGACCCAGCGGGCGATAAATTGGCTGGCCGGTTCATAACCTCTGTCCATATAAATCGCGCCCACCAGCGCTTCAAAGGCGTTGGCCATAATATAATCGCGGGCTTTAGTGCCGGCATCCTTGGCTTCGCCGTGGCTTAAAAACAAATAGGGTTCCACGCCGATTTCAAAAGCGATGCTAGCCAAAATTTTGGCATTAACCAAGGCCGCGCGCCAGTTGGTTAGTTCGCCTTCGGGGTTGCCATACTCCCTAAACAAAAATTCCGTCACAATTAACTCCAGTACGGCGTCGCCCAAAAATTCCAGGCGTTCATTTTGGTTGTAAGAAAAATCATGGTGCTCGTTTAAATAAGAACGATGCACAAAGGCCTGCACCAAATAATCTTTATTTTTAAATTTAACGCCAATTTTTTCCTCCAAACCGGGAAAATTTTTGGCCTTTACTTCTTCCGGTATTTTTTTCATAACTATTGGGATATTTCTACTGCCGGAGCAGAGTCTTTATAAATCGCGCCCAGTACGCCGTTTACAAAACGGCCGGAGCTGGGCCCCCCGAAGCTTTTGGCCAGTTCAATGGCCTCATTAATAGCCACTTTGGGCGGAACTTCTTGGTCAAATTTAAGTTCAAAAATACCCAGACGTAAGACATTGCGGTCTACGGTGGTAATTTGTTCCAGCGGCCAGTCCGGGGCGTATTTGGTGATAAGGACGTCAATCTCGGTTAAATTATCCACCACGCCTTTAACTAGTTTTTTGGCAAAATCCTGTTCGGTTAAGCCTGAACCGAATTCTTCCAGGTCGTGCTTTAAAATAGCGGGCAACAAATCCGCGGGTTTTTCACGGAAGTCCCATTCGTACAAAGTTTGCATGGCAATACTGCGAGCCAAGTGACGATTAGCCATACTTCTAATTCAAAAAGAATTAAAGTGCGATCTTATTTTATTTATTTTTTTTGGTTTTGCGCGCGGCGCGGGAAGTCCGTTTGTCCACGTTTAAAACCTGACGACCCTTATAGGTGCCGCAAAAAACGCAGGCACGGTGCGGTAAAATGGCCTGGCCGCATTTGGGGCATTTTTGGGCATTTAACTCTTTTAAGCCAAAATGCGCGGAGCGTTTGCGTTTGTCCGAAGAAGTTCGGCGATGTCCGGGTAAACCCATACAATTTAAATTAAGAAAAGTGAATATATTATACACTTCTAGGGCGGTTTTGTCAAATCCTACCGGTTGCTTTTTGGCTATCTTTAGGTTAAGATAAGAGAGTTAAAGAGATCTTATGGAAATTAAATTAGCTCAAAATAAAGAAAAATGGAACAACTGGTTGGAGGCGCGATCACCCGGTAATTTTTTTGCCCAAAGTTGGGAATGGGG
>JBBUBK010000055.1:0-5492 GCA_038058265.1 Patescibacteria group bacterium | reverse complement strand
CAAATCTCAAATTTTGGAATTGTTTGGTGAATATTTTAAAGAAAAGAATTGTATTTTTTTTAGAATAGAACCGACAGAAAAATTAACCGCCAAAAAAACAATAGATATTAACCCCCGCGCTACCTTAATTTTAGATTTATCCAAGCCCGAAGAAGAATTACTCGCGGGTATGCATCAAAAGACCAGATATAACATTAATTTGGCGGCCAAGAAAAATTTGGAGATTAAAAATAATAAAGATGTTAAAATATTCTGGAAATTAATGGAGCAGACCGGCAAACGGGATGAATTTAAATTACACCCTCAAGAGCATTATCAAAATATTTTGTCGGCAGACGGCAGTTACCAGCTAACAGCTTATAATCAAAATGGGCCGGTGGCCTCTGTGGTTTTAATTGGCTTTGGCCAGACCTTTACTTATCTTTATGGCGCTTCTAATTATGAACATCGCCAGCTGATGGCGCCATATTTATTGCAGTGGGAGGCGATAAAATTGGGTAAAAAATTAGGTTATAAAAATTATGATTTTTTCGGCATCGCGCCAAATTATGATCCGCGCCATCAATATGCCGGGGTGACCAGGTTCAAACAAGGTTTTGGCGGGCAGTATGTGGAGACACCCGGAACCCACGACTTGATTTTGGACAAGAATAAGTATAAACTATATCGTCTGCTGCGTTTTGTCAGACGACTAATTTAGTCCTCGTAGTTTAATGGATAAAATGCCTCCCTCCGAAGGAGGTGATGCGCGTTCGATTCGCGCCGAGGGCACCAATAAAAATATCCCGAGTACTCGGGATATATTTATTTGTGTAATCCTGTCCGTCATTCGTGCAATTCGCAATTATAACATCGTCACATTCACCACTTTGTCATCGCCTTCTTTAAAGCGCATCAGGCGCACGCCCTGGGTGGCCCGGCCGGAAGTGTTAATGGATTTAAAGGGCAGGCGGATGGTTTGGCCTTTGGCCGACATCATCATCACGTCTTTTTCCTCCGAGTCCACGGCATCCACCACGCGCGCGTGCACTAGCTGTCCGGTTTTGCCGGTAATGGCCGCGGTTTTAATACCGCTGCCGCCCCGCCCCTGCACTTTATACTGTGCCAGAGGAGTGCGCTTGCCCAGGCCATTGGCGCCGACGATTAAAAATTCCAAACTCTTATTTTTCGGGTCCACAATATCCATGGCAATTACTTCATCATCGCTGTGGAGCCGGAGGCCGCGCACCCCGCTGGCGCTGCGGCCCATGGGCCGGACATCATTTTCTTTAAAACGGATGGCCTGGCCCAAAATGGTGGCAATCATAATTTCACTGCTGCCGGTGGACGATTTAACCCATTCCAGATTATCGTCATTTTTTAATTTTATGGCAATTAGTCCGCTCCGGCGCACGTTATCAAAGTCTTCCACCGAAGTTTTTTTAATCAGGCCCTGGCGCGTCATCATTACCAGATATTTAATCTGGCTTTTGTCGCCCACCGGGAGCATGGCGGTAATTTTTTCGTTGGGCGCCAGCTGTAAGAAGTTTACCAGCGCCTGGCCCTTGGCCGTCCGGCTGGCCTGGGGAATGTCATAAGCCATTAACTGAAAGACCCGCCCCTTGTTGGTAAAATACAAAATATTGTCGTGGGTGTTGGTGGTTAATAAGTGTTCCACCGATTCTTCCTCTTTGGTGGTGACGCCAATCACGCCTTTACCCCCGCGCGATTGCTGGCGGAAAGTATCCGGCGGCAGGCGCTTAATATAGCCGTCGCTGGTCACCATGACAATGGTGGCTTCGTTGGGAATAAGGTCTTCGGTGGTAAATTCTTTAACCCCATGCGCCACAATTTGGGTTCGGCGCTCCTCGCCGTATTTAGCTTTAATCTCCTGGGTTTCCGTTTTTATAATACCTAAAATTTTAGTCGGAGAAGTCAGAATGGATTCCAATTCTTTAATTAAATCCTTCTTTTCTTTTAATTCCGCTTCAATTTTTTGCCGTTCCAAGTTGGCCAGCTGGTGGAGTCTCATTTCCAAAATGGCCGTGGCCTGCCGGTCGGTGAATTTAAATTTGGCGATTAAGTTCTTTTTGGCTTCATCTTTGTCTTTGGAAGCGCGGATGGTCTTGATGACTAGCTCAATTTTATCCAGCGCCATTTTTAACCCCTCCAAAATGTGGGCTCGATCTTTGGCTTTGTTTAAATCAAACTCGGTGCGCTTGCGGATAATTATCTGGCGGTGTTTGAGAAATTCTTCCAGAATGTTTTTAAGATTTAGCACGCGCGGTTGGATGCCGTCTAAAAGCGCCAGGGAGTTGGTGTGAAAGGTGGTTTGCAGTTCGGTTTGCTTAAAAAGCTGATTGAGAACCTTTTTGGGATAGGAATCTTTTTTAAGTTCAATGACCACGCGTACGCCGTTTTTGTTGGATTCGTCGCGCAGGTCGCGGATACCTTCAATTTTTTTCTCCTGCACCAGATTGGCAATTTTTTCTATCAATTCGGCTTTATTTATCTGGTAGGGGATTTCGGTGACAATAATTTGGTACTGTCCGGTTTTGCCCTCCTGGATGTCGGCTTTGGCGCGCATCACAATGCCGCCTTTGCCCGTGGCGTAGGTGGTCAGAATGTCTTTTTTGTTATAAATAATGCCGCCGGTGGGGAAGTCCGGCCCCTTAATTATTTCGGCCAATTCTTCCACCGAGGTTTTGGGGTGTTCAATCAGCCGGACCAGGCCGTCGCAAAGTTCGCTTAAATTGTGCGGCGGAATAGAAGTGGCCATACCCACGGCAATGCCCATGGTGCCGTTTAAAAGCAGGTTGGGAAGTTTGGTGGGGAGGACGGTGGGTTCCACATGCGAGCCGTCGTAAGTGGGGATAAAATTAACGGTTTCTTTTTCAATATCAAACAGCATTTCCTCGGCAATAGCCCTGAGGCGCGTTTCGGTGTAGCGCATGGCGGCCGCCGCGTCGCCGTCCATGGAGCCAAAGTTGCCCTGGCCGTCCACCAGCTGGTGGCGCATGGAAAAGTCCTGGGCCATGCGGACCATGGAATCGTAAATCGCCGAGTCGCCGTGCGGGTGGTATTTGGCCATCACCTCACCGACTACGTGCGCGGATTTGCGGAATTTTACGTTGTGGCGCAAGCCGATGTTCCACATGGCGTAAAGAATACGGCGGTGCACTGGTTTTAGGCCATCACGGACATCCGGCAGGGCGCGCGCCACTATCACGCTCATGGCGTATTCCAAATAGGATTGCTTAACTTCGTCCACCAATGGGGCTTGCAGGAGTTTGCCGATAGGGTTGGCGGAAAGCTCCAGTTTTTCTTGTTTTTCGGACATAGGGTTTTAGTTATCTGTGGAAGTAGTAGTGGTGGTAATTTGAACGGTCGTAGTGGCCGGAGCGGTTTGGGTCAGGCCGGCCAAAATATTTTTTAACTGAATTTTAGTTAATTCTTTTTGCAGTTCTTCGGCCTGGGTTTGGGCGAACAATTTATCCCAGTCGGCTTGGGTTTGTGAGACCAGTTTACTTTCTTTGAAATCATTCCAGTTTAAAAAAGCGGCGCGCAGTTTTAGCGACCAGCCCCAAAGTACTACAATAATTAAAGTAAAGACAACAACGCCGGACCACATCCAAACCGCGGCTTTGGATTTGTGGCGGTAGCGCTCGGTAATGGTTTCTTTTAAATCCGGTTGCTTTTTTCCGCCAGAGGCGGACCCGCCTTTGGCGGGCTTTTTCTTTATTGCCATAATTTAATAATTTTTTTCCAAAATCATTAACTGCATTTCTTCCTGGGGCAAATCCTTTTTTTTAAGAATAACTTTTTTATCGGTCAGGGTGGGTTTAAGACCCATTTCTTTTATAAAATCCGCCACCGGATCCGCGCCCGGGTCGGTATCGCATTTATAACCAATAGGAATAACAATCCGCGGTTCCAAAGCGGTGACTAACGAGGCCGCTGTTTCGGCGTCCAAATATTCTTTACCCCCGCCCACGGGAATCAGCAAAATATCCGGACTGCTTATTTTTTCCAAATAGCCGTTGTCTATTTTTTCGGTAATCTTGCCCAAATGCACCACCGACAAATTTTCCGAATTAATTTTAAAGGCCAAATTATCTTTACCGCCCGGCACCGAGTAAACGATGACATTTTTCATTTCAAACTCGCCCAGGGTGTCTACGACAAATGGATTTTGGGAAAGAGTGACGGTCTCTTTTTGGCCGTGCGAAAAGACGGCGATTTGCGGGGAGAAACTGCGTGGAAAGTCGCCCTTGGCCGGCCGGTAGGCGTCAATTAAAATTACCACATCTTCGTCCAGGTTTTTGGTTTGCAGTTTAACGCAGGTTTGTCCGAGCCATTGGATATGCATAAAGAATAGGTTAGATTTGTAGCCGTATTTTAGCATTTTTTTAGGGTTGAGGCAAGTGTTTTTGACGGATATTTGTCCCCCTTTTACTAAGAGGGGGGTGATGGGGAGTTGCCGTTGATTTTGGCTTATCATAGCCAATTTTTTTTGGCTAACCTAAGCCATTTTTACTCTTGACAAAACCCCTAAAATGTGCTATACTATTCAGTTATTTGATATAATAACATAATAGTCCTTTAAAACACTTATTTCCTGGCTTTCTTTTTAATTCGCTTACTCATTCCCTCCCCTTTTAGGGGAGGGATAAAGGGTGGGGTATTTATATCCCCTCCTCTGTCCTCCCCCTAAAAGGGGGAGGAAGTCCGAAGAGCGAACTAAAAAGAAGGCCGGGAATTTCTCTCGGTCATTTTGCCCGATGGGTGTATCGTCTTGGTGTAGATGTCGGTTGACATCTGTGCTGAGCCAAATTACCTACGGGTACAGAGGAGAATCCGATGAAAAGCACGTTGACAATGGATCAGTGGTGGGATCTGGTACGTCGGGAAAAGGACGGCGAGTTTGGTCCCGATGGCCTCGGCCCTGATGTTTCGTGGTTTGCGGAAAACTGGCAGACGGTTCGCGACCTGCGACTCGGCAAGCCGGTCGGCCTCCCCGTCATCTACGACCAGTCGGTCGGGCTCATGGCGCTCGTGAGGAGCGCGGTGGGCGAGGCCAACCTCGGCAACATCGACTCGGACATCACCCCGGAGCGGTTCCTGCTCAAGGGAACCGGCGTTCGGAACATCAAGGTGCGGGTGGAGCCGCACCTGGACGGCGAAACGAGCGAACAGGCCGCTAAGCGCCTGACCGCCAGGGGCTGTGTCTTCGGGAACACAGGCGATCTCGCTGGATTCCTCCACGACCACCCCGAGGAGGTGGAGAAGTGGGGCTGGGTTCTCGCCATCAGCGAGGATTCCAGGTGGACGCACCAGGGCGTCGGCTACGTCGGCGTGCCGTGCGTCGACGTGCGCGGCGCGGACCGCTACTTCGTCCTCGACGACTTCCGCTCTCAGCTCAATTCCGACGACGGCGTCCTCGTCCTCTGCGAGTAGACCTGGTCCCGCCAGAGGCGGGCAGGCACTCGGACACTTGGCCCTTCCGGCCAACT
>JBBUBK010000054.1:0-4602 GCA_038058265.1 Patescibacteria group bacterium | reverse complement strand
TCTTCATGAGTATCAAGATAAGGACGGCAATGTTATTGGCCGTTATTCTCTAAGTATTACCCCGCCGCTCACCGGCTCTTCGGTGGTAACGGTGGAATCCACCGGCTGGTTGGATTCCCAACCCGAGAGTCGGCGCCTTTTGCGGGCGCGGGTCGGTTTTCCCTCGCTGACTGATTACGCTTTTTTAACTAAAACAGACGTGTGGATCGGCGATAATGAGGTGACGCACGGCAAGTTTCACGCTAATGGCGGTATTCGCTATGACGGCCTGGGCGACGCGGCTATCACCAGCGCCATGGCGACCTACACTTGCAAAACTTTTCATGGTTGCGGCAATTTAACCAAGCCGGGCATTTGGGGCGATGGCGGCCCCACCGCTTACTGGAGTTTTCCGGCGCCGGCCAAGGATTTTGACGCCGTCACGGCCAAATTGGCCGAGATCCGCACCAGTTCTTTGCTGGCCGACGGCCGCTACTTTCCCGCTTCGGGCGAACAGGGTTGGCGCTTGCGTTTTAATTCCAACGCCACGATTAGCGCGCGCAAGGTGACCGGGACCACTTGTTACAAAGGCAAGGATGTGGGCAGCAGCAGCTATGTCTGGTATTGCGTTGATATCGCCACACAGGGTGTCACCACCACTTATGACATGCCCGCGAACGGCTATATTTTTGTGGAAGATACGGTTTGGGTGGATGGAGTGGTAAACGGCCGGGCAGTGGTGGGCACGGCCGCGGGTAAGTCCATTATTATCAACGGCAATTTAACCTATACCGCCAAAGACGGTAATCATGTTTTGGGTCTGATCGCCGAACAGAATATTTTGATTCCGCGTAATTCCCCGGATTTTTTGGAAATTAACGCGGCCGTGATGGCGCAGAACGGCGCGGCTAAACGTTATTATTACCCGGGCAATATTAAAGACACGCTGGTCACTTACGGTTCGGTCATCTCCGCCGGCATTTGGACATGGAGCTGGGTGTCGGGCGGCGGCTCGGTGGTTTCCGGCTATCGCAACACCAACTCCACCTACGACGCTAATTTGACCTATGGCCCTCCGCCCGGTTTTCCGGTGGGGTCGGAGTATAATTTGATTAGTTGGGAAGAAGTAAAATAAGCGTTGCGAGAAACCAGTTTCTTTGTTATAATTTAGACAATACAACAATTTAACAATGTAATTTAATCTATGTCTCAAACGATTCGCAAACTCGTTATTCCCGTGGCCGGACTCGGCACTCGGTTTTTGCCGGCGACTAAAGCCCAGCCCAAAGAAATGTTGCCGATCGTGGATAAGCCGATTATTCAATATGTGGTGGAAGACGCGGTAAAATCAGGCATCACCGATATTATTTTAGTCACCGGCCCGAGCAAGCGGGCGGTGGAGGATCATTTTAGCCCCAACTACGAATTGGTTAATTTGCTTAAAAAACAAGGCAAAGACAATGTGGCCGAAGAGGTTAAAAAAATTGCCGACATGGCCAACTTTATTTTTATCCGCCAAAAGGGCCCATATGGCAACGGCTCGCCGGTGCTCTCGGCTAAAAATGTAATTGGCGACGAACCATTTGCCGTGATGTGGGGTGATGAATTTTTTTATTCCCCGCGCAAACCGCATTTAAGCCAGTTGTTTGAAGTTTTTGAAAAATATGGCGACCCGGTGCTCACAGCTTACAAAGTGGATAATGCTGGCACCGAAAAGTACGGCATTCTTGACGCTTTGGAAGTGGAAAAACAAGTTTTTCAGGTTAAAAATATTGTGGAAAAACCCGGCCCCAAAGACGCGCCATCACATCTCGCTAGTTTGGGCGGGTTTGTGTTTACGCCGGATATTTTTGAAGCTTTGGCCAAAACCAAGTTGGGCAAGGGCGGGGAATTATGGCTGGTGGACGCTATTTTTAAACTGCTTAAAAAGCGCCCGATTTACGCTAAGCAAGTTGAGGGTATTTATTACGACACCGGTTCAAAATTGGGTTATTTAAAAGCTAATGTGGATTTTGCCTTGCGGGATAAGAAACTGGGTCCGGAGCTTAGGAAATATTTAAAAAAAGTGGTATAATAATGACAATCATAAATTTGTATGTTTAAAAAAGTATTTCTTGTTTTAGCTTTAGCCATGACTATAGTTTTGGCTGGTTTTGGCTGTAAAGGGCTTAGCGCCACCCAGCAAGCCGCCACCAAGCCGGTTACCTTGGAATACTGGACTGTGTTTGACGATGTGGACGCTATCAAGTCCATGATTAATAGTTATCGCGCTACCCGGCCTTATTTAACGGTCAACATCCGCCAGCTTAGGGTGGATGAATTTTACCAGCGGCTGGTGGAGGCTTTGGCCGAAGACCGCGGGCCGGATATTGTGTCTATTCGCAGTAAAGCCTTGCGCGCCTTTCAGAGCAAGCTCGCCCCCATGCCGGCTTCGTTTAACGATACTACCGTGGTAATTGAAAAAACTACTTTTGGGCAAAATACCGTTGTTACCCAAACCGTTAAACCCCTGCTTACCCCCAGCCAGCTGGATAAAGAATACGTGCAGGCGGTAAAAAATGACGTGATTTTGGACGGGCAGATTTATGGTTTGCCCTTGTCGCTGGACAC
Source organism: Patescibacteria group bacterium (assembly GCA_038058265.1). Lineage (GTDB taxonomy): Bacteria > Patescibacteriota > Patescibacteriia > Magasanikbacterales > GWA2-37-8 > JBBUBK01. Next base: position 2,013 of record JBBUBK010000054.1, on the reverse strand, counting down.
TATGGCCATTTATTATAATAAAGATTTATTGGATCGTTCCAGCGTGCCGGAGCCACCCAAGACTTGGGAAGAATTCGCGGTCGCGGTCAAGAAAATTACCAAATACGATAAACAAACCAACAAAATTACTCAGTCCGGCGCGGCTTTAGGCGCCGGCAATAATATTCCGGGCGCTGATGATCTTTTATCTATTTTATTCGCGCAAAGCGGGGTGGATTTTGTCAATCGCGGCGGCGCGGCGGTGTTTAACAGCGTACCACAAAATAAAGAACGGGGAGTGGAAACGCCGTCTATGGGCGTCATGAATTTTTATACGGATTTTGCCAATTCCACTCGCGACACCTACACCTGGAATGAAGAAATGCCAAACGCTTTGGATAAATTTGTTAATGGTTCGTTGGGATTTTTCTTTGGCTACGCTTATCATTATCCGATTATCAAATCCCGCGCGCCACAGCTTAATTTTGGCCTTTTGCCAATGCTCCAGCTTAACGCGGAACGGCCGGTTAACGCCGCGAATTATTGGGTTCAGGCAGTGGTCGGCAAGTCGCCTCGCCAAAATGAGGCCTGGGGCTTAATTGATTATTTGGCTCATTCCCCGGCTAATAAAATTTATTTAGACGCCACCAACCGGCCAACCGCCCTGCGCCTTTACGTGGCCGCTCAAAAAGAAAAAGAAGAGCTCGCGCCTTTTATTGACGGCGCTTTAATTGCCAAAAGCTGGTATCATGGCCGAGATTATGACGCGGCGGTAAAAGCCGTTTCTGACATGTTGCGCGAGTGGTTGCAAGAACCGCCGAATCCGGAAAAGTTTTTGGAATTCCGGCAGGAAATTTTAAACCGCGCCGCGGCCAAAATAAATCAGACATTGTAATATGTTCCGAATTTATAAAACAATTACCACCCTGGCCATGCTCGGCGCCTTATCGCTTGCCTTGGGGCAATCTCTTACGGTTTATGCCGTAGGAGCGACGCCGCCGGCGAAAACAGCAACGCCAACGCCGCAAGATGCCGCCGTGCAGAAGTATGAAAAGAGTTACGGGGCCGTAGGCGCGGCTTTGCCCAAGTGTCTGCTGGCAGACAGGTTAAGCGCCGAGTGCCGCAATGTTTCGGTTTTTGTGGCTTTGCTGATTAATTTTGGCCGGGGTTTGTTTGGTCTTATTGGCGGGTTTGCTTTGTGCTTTTTTATTTATGGCGGCTTTAACATGATTGTTTCCGGCGGTAGCGCGGAAAAGGTTAAAAAAGGCAAAGATATTATGGTAGCGGCAATAACCGGTTTATTCGTTGCTTTTGCCGGTTATTTGCTGATTAAGTTTATGAGTGAGGCCGTGGGCGTTAAGAGCGATTTTCAATTGAAGTAAATATGAGAATTTTATTTTTTAAAATGTCACTTTTTGCGGTTTTTGCCTTAATAATATTTTTGTTTCTAGCGCGGAATTCTTTCGCGGCTATCTGTGTCGCCGACGCCGATTGCGCCAGCGGAGAGGAGTGTATTTCTGGTAATTGTGTGAAGCCAGCCCCGCCGCAGCAATCGCAGCAGTCGGAGCAAGACATGCGGGCCGTACAAGAACAGCAATCCACGCAGCAAAAAGAGCAACAACAGGCCGCGGTTACCATTTCCGCCGAAGACCTCCAACGCGCGGCGGCCGCTACTTTAAATCCGGCCGGTTTTAAAGAGCCCACCGCAGTTATCGCGCGTGGCATTAATATTCTCTTGGCTTTTATTGGCTCCATCGCTTTGGTGCTTTACATCTGGGCCGGAATTTTGTGGATGAGTTCGGCCGGCAATACGGAGAGGGTTTCTCGGGCTAGGAGTATTATGCTTTGGACCACGCTGGGCGTGGCGGTAATGTTAGGCAGTTATGTGATTGTGACTTTTGTTTTTGATATTTTTAAGTAAGTTATGACTAAGAAACTTTTTTTTGCTGGTTTGATGTTGGGTTTATTATTTTGGTCTTTAAGCGCGCCAAGAGCGCTGGCCGCGGGGGTGTGCAATTGCACCGGCGATGTTTC
>JBBUBK010000053.1:0-3985 GCA_038058265.1 Patescibacteria group bacterium | reverse complement strand
ACTTAGAGAATAACGGCCAATAACATTGCCGTCCTTATCTTGATACTCATGAAGATACGGCCCGGAGGTGCTGGTGCCGTCTTGAAAGTCGGTTTTGTTGTGGGCTAAATGCCAACGATAGTAATTTATCCCCGCCTCGGCGATCTGAAAAGCCATCTCGCGATTGTGTTTGCGCGCTGAAGCTCGATTCTCTGAAATGGCATAGCCGGATACGCCGGAAATAATCACGGTAAAAGCGATCGTGCCGAAAATCATGGCAACCAAAAGAATATTACCTCTTAATTTTAATTTTTTAAAGTTATTTTTTGACATGAAAATAATTTAATTGGTTTTCAAATTTCTGATCTCCACCTTGGCCTCAATGTTAAACGGCGCGGGTGAAATGGTGGGGTTCTCCTCCAGCTGGAGTTTGATCTGCACCACCCTCACCGCGGTGGCGGACACCGGTTGCGTCAGCGGCGACTCCGAACCGGCAAAGGTCTGATCGTAGTAGCTAAAAACCGGCGTGCTGGTATTGGCCACGTCACGCGCCACGACGGTGATAACCTCATTCGGGGTGACATAAGAGAGTGGGTCTCCCTCCGGCTTGATCACGCCTTTCTTTAAGGTACTGCTGGCAAAAAAATAACGGACCCGTTCGCGCAAAGAGTCGCTATCCAAGTTGGTGTAAAAAATTATCTCCTGCGGCAGGGCCTGGGCCAGGGGGTAAGCGCCGATGCTGGAAGGGGTGGCGCTCCGAAGTTCGTTAGTAAAGTCCTGCGCGGCCTTACGGCCCTCGCTTTGCGTGGAGAGCTGTTCCCAAATAATTTTATTGTTTCTAAAAGCATAAATTAAAAGAGCCGTAACACCGCCGATAACCAAAACAAAAATTCCAATGGAAACGATAACTTCCAGAAGCGAAAAACCTCGTAGAATAGCTTTAGACATATATACGTAACCTTAATTTTCAATTTCCAATTTACAATTTTCAATAAATTTTCAATTATTTAATTTTCAATTTCCTCTCAACTGTCATCCTGAGCGAAGCGAAGGATCTCTGTCGGGTCGTTTTCGTAAATGGACAGAGATTCTTCACTTCACTGCGTTCCGTTCAGAATGACAAACGACGCGAATTGGAAATTGGTAATTGATTGAAAATTGATCATTGTAAATTGATAAATTTTCTATGGCGTGGTGGATAAATTGACCGTCGTTTCCGTGGCCCCCGCCACATCCAGCGTGTCACTGCTGGGCGTATAGCCGCTCCGACTTACCTCCAGTGTGTAAGTTCCGGCGGACAGGCTGTTAAAAAATGCCTGACCCGGCGGAATACAGCCGTTGGTATAGGTGAAAGCTATTTCGGAAAACTGCGGCGTGTAGCGAGTGTCGGCCGTGCTCAAATATAATCGATAACGCAAATAGCGCTGGCCATCATGGCCGTTGTAAATTAACGTGCTGGTAACGGTGTAATACGCGTCGGCCGCGCCGTTCGGTCCGACAAAATCCCAGCTGGCCGGCGAAGTGGTGTTGCTCGCGGCGAGCTGGACTAAAATTGGACTATCACCGGTTTCGGATGGCTGGATGGTCGGCGTCCAGATAATATTATGAAAATCCACGGCTGAACCCAAATCAAAAGTGGACGACTCCAAATAACCGCCGGCCACATAATTTTGTCCGACTTTTTTTAATTTAAGATCGCCGACCGGAGAATTAATATCCAAATTTCCATCATCGCTAAAATAACGGTCGGTAAAAATAAAATCGCTTTGCCCGCTGCCGCCCGACCAGTCAGTTTGCCGCATATAGCCCACGCCGGTGACGACGTTCTCATCATAGCCGGTACCAATTAAACGCACCGTGGCAGCGGAGAGCGGTAACCCCGTGCCGGCATCGGCCACGCCTACCAAAAGCGAGTGGGTGGTTTTGGGCCGCAAAATTAAGGTTAACTCCTGGTTGGAATCCGGCGCTAAATTTAAAGGTAAAAAGGGAATAGACCCGGCTAAATCATAGGCCATGCCGGAAGCGCTGACAGCGTATTGCCTATCCCACTCCATATTTGTGAGGGATAAATTACCGGAACCGTTGGTGGTAAGATTTTGATCATATTTATAAATCACCGGGTCCAAACCGATTTTTTTGGAACTATGCAGATTAAAACTAACGCTCGGTTTGGCGGAACAATCCGGATTAAGGGTATGGATGTTCAAATTGGCCAGCCAGTCAATGGAAAAACTAATTTCCGTCACCATCTGACTCGCCACATTAGACGGAAGCTTGGCCGGGGAGGTGTTAGTGGCGGAAGGCGCCAGGGTGTAATCGGTGGAATAGCCGTTTTTAGACACTGTAATATTGTAGGCCATAGTGCCGGTGGGCGTATCCACAATGCGCAGCCAGCCGTCATTGCCGGTCGTGTCATCAATGGTCGTCGTGGCCCGGGTGATATGCGCGTTGGCGCCCGCTACCGGCAGGCCGTCCGCGTTAAAAACTTGGATAAAAAGCGCGCCGTTTTCACTGGCGCCCTCCAAGCCCTTGGGCGCCACCATGGTGCTTAAAATTACCGGCTGGACTTGCGGCCGCTCGCGCGAATTAATGGACATCTCCACTAATTTATAATCGGCCGGGGAAGTGTCGTGAGTGGGGGTGCCGGTGGCCATGCCGTCAAAAGGGTCGTCAATGTTGCGGACAGTGGTGATAATATCAAAAGTCATGCCGTTGCGAGTGATCGTTTTGACGCGCGGCAAAAGGCCGGCGGGCACGCCGCTAATAATGCCCACACTGTTAAAAGGGAAGTTTCTCACCGTCTCCAGTTCCTCGCTCAAAATGGCGGTTTCCAAAATCCGTAAACGCGACTGATAAACAATCTTAAAAATTAAAGTCAGCCCGCCGTAAATACCCACGGCAAATATTAAAAACACCGAGATGCTTACCAGGATCTCAATTAAAGTAAAACCACGACTTCTTAAAACTCGCTTCATGACTATATTATACTACAAATCTTGCTTTTTCCCAAAATTATGATAAGATGTGTTTTGTGAATAATGCCGCTATAGCGTAACTGGTAGACGTAAAGAACTACATATTGCTATATATCTACCGTTATGATATAATCTCCGCATGAGAAAAAGATCATGGACAAAAGAACAACTAGCCGAGGCTGTAAAAAATTCTTACAGCTTTCGTCGCGTTATCTCTAAACTCAATCTGCGGGCGGCGGGTGGTAATTATTCTCAGGTAAAGCAGTATATTAAAGAATATAAATTAGATATATCTCATTTTAAAGGGAGGGGTTGGAATAAGGGGCTAAAGGGATTGGGAATAATAAGAATTCCCTTAAAAGATATTCTTAAAAAAGGAACCACATTCCAAAGTTACAAATTAAAAAAACGCCTATTTAAAGAGAAGCTTAAACCAAGATATTGTGAGGAGTGCGGTTGGCACCAGCAAGCCGAGGATGGTCGATTACCGCTTGAGTTAGACCACATCAATGGCGACAGCAGCGATAATCGCCTAAAAAATTTGAGGGTACTTTGCCCTAATTGCCATAGTTTAAAACCTACCCATCGAGGAAGGAACAGCAGAAAATAACCACGGTCCAGTGGCGGAATTGGTATACGCACAACACTTAAAATGTTGCGCCGCAAGGCATGTGGGTTCGACTCCCACCTGGACCACGAAGGAGAATTTCAACCACAAGGAGGCAACATGGCAAAGTTATTTTTGTTCTTGGCGGGAGCGCCGCTGCTCATTGCGGGCGTAATCGGACTGCTCAACGACACGCACATGTGTTTCGTGGGCTACCCCGAGCAGGTTCTGATGCTTCGTGGCTTGGACAGGTTCGGCTTTAACGCCGTGGACCCATGGTCCGCGGCCTTCTACTGGCTCTTTCCGCTGTTGATTGGGGCCTGTTGTTTCCTCTATTTATACCACTTCAACGCCCCCATCCCACCACCTCCCCGCTCCGACAAAGGGCCCGCATAGGGCCCTTTCTTTTTTATAAACAAAACAA
>JBBUBK010000052.1:0-2294 GCA_038058265.1 Patescibacteria group bacterium | reverse complement strand
TCGGCTGTTCTAAACATCGCGCCCACATTATGCCCGCTGCGGATATTGGGGAGGATCAAGATAAATCTCCCCCGTCTGTCATTCCGAGCGAAGTCGAGGAATCCCTTTTTATCAATTTTATCTTTCATAAAATTTAAGCGAACCCAAGCAACATCACCAAAGAAGTTAGGGCCATCACTAAACCAACAATTTCTATCGTATTCACTCCTTCTTTAAATACCACCACGCCCAACGCGAATAACAAAACTACGCAGGTGATGGAATAAACCACGCCCGCGAGGGACAAATTAATGTGACGTATTACAAAAAACCAGCCAAAAGCAGTGAGGCCATAAATCACCGCGCCTAAGATTAGCCACCTCCAGCCGGAAAAACCATTATGGAGCGAAGCCTCTTTAATAAACAGGTCGCCGACCACCGTTATCACGCTCAAAATAAAACCTACCAACAGCGGAAAAATAACCTTGCCCATAACTATTAAATTAGCTTAATTAACTTGCTTTTACCTATTAAATATACTAAACTGAATGTACCCCTAAACTTAGATAAATTATAGCAATTTTTAGCTAAAAAATCAAAAAATATTGCTCTTTAAAGTATGTTTTTGAAAGGGGACGTCAAACATTAACAAGGAGGCATGGGATGAAAAACAAGGTGCTCGAAATCCTGGCGACGATTTACGTGGCGGCGGTTATTCTGATGTTTTCTGATCTCAGTCCGCTGTGGCTCTGGAAATCATATCTGTCTTGGCTGAACAACCTCACGCACTCGTATCCGCGCTTCTCCTTCTGCGCTATGGTAATCGCGTTGGTTTTCAGCGCCATGATGAGCGGTTCCTTGGAGGGTAAGAGAAAGAAGAATATCACCACAGAAATCTAACCCGCACCGACGTCTACCCATTCGCGGGAATGGACACGCTCCATTCCCGTTCCCTTTCAGAAACATAAAATATTTAAGAATATTATGATAAACAAACCGGCTTTTGGAGAAGCATGGAAAAATACTACTAAAAATATCTTTCGGCTGGAAATATTACCGGAATACAGGGTTCCGGAAGATTTGGCTGTCTTTGAAAAGTGGAAGAAGGGCCAGGTTAATTTTGAACTGGAAGAAAAACATGATATTTGGCAACAAAAACTCAAATCAACCAGCGCGCGGCGTTCAAATACAGCGCGTCAGAATTGTCCCTTTGCCGCTTCCAGAATATATCCGTTACGAGATTGACTACTGGCGAAACTCCGCCAAAAATGGCGAAGAAATATTTTTTCTAAAAGAAGATGGTTTTGCGGGTATAAAATCCACGCTTAACTTTGAACCGGAAGATTTTTGGCTCTTTGACGACGAGGTTTTAATAATTTTTTATTATGAGAACGGTGATTTGATGGAGGAACGACTTATCAACGACCCAAAAATTATTGAAAATTACAAGCAACTAAAATATAAACTGTCGGAACAAGCGTTACCAATATCAAAATTTTTAACTGATTTTACTATAAGTTAGGGTAAACAAAATTTTGCTCTTTTAAAACAAAATACTTTTAAGGGGGAGTCTAACTCAAAGAACCGCAAAGGTCAGAAAGGAGAAACTGCAATGTTCGAGTTGGGAACGCTTCTTATAGCGACAGTCGTGCTGATAGTCGCTATTGGTCAACTCGGCGGCTTTTTCAGCGAATTGGAAAACTACGAAGGCCCAACTGCCCCGCTCTCATTCAAACAGGCGTGGAACACTTCAAAATTGTTATGCGTCTATTCATACTGGGGAAAATCCCTGGGACGAAAGACGCGCGTCCGTTTCGCTCATCGGAACGTCACATAGACCGGGTTGGACTCCCCACCAACCCCCTTAAGAGTATTTTGTGCTAAAATTAATCTAAACGCTTATTTATCAGTACCGCTCTTTAATAGTTTGTATATATCTATTAAGAAAAACTATACAAACTGGCATACTTTGTATATATTAATAAAATCTCTATGAAAATCGGCATCATCGGCTCCATGCAATTTACCGACAAAATGCTGGAATATCGTGAAAAACTTAAGGCTTTGGGCCATGAGGCCTTTATTACCGACCTGCACAAAACCCTGGTGGGCAAAACCGATGAGGAAATAGAAAAAATAAAACTCCACCAGAAAAATAACCTGGACGCCATCCGTGAATTTTGGCGGATGATGCAGGGCGCGGACGCGGTGCTGGTTTTGAATCTGGACAAAAACAACGTAAAAAATTATGTGGGCGGAAATACTTTAATGGAAATAGGTTTTGCCCATGTGTTAAATCAAAAAATATTCATGCT
>JBBUBK010000051.1:0-2238 GCA_038058265.1 Patescibacteria group bacterium | reverse complement strand
TTGTTTGCTCAAGAAAAGAAAGAGGGAAATGTTGAGGGAATAGTCGGCAATGTCATGCAGTCGTTTAGTGGCAAGCCGGTTTACGCGAGTCTTGAAGAAAAAGCCGCGCATCTTTTGTATTTTATGGTGAAAAATCATCCTTTTACGGATGGCAATAAGCGTTCCGGCGCTTTTGCTTTTGTATGGTTTCTGCGTAAATTTGGCGCGAGGGGCGGTCGGAATATAAACCAGGCCGGTTTGACGGCGTTAACCCTGCTTATTGCCGAAAGCAACCCAAAGAAAAAAGATACGATGGTGGCGTTGGTGACGCAGTTGTTGAAGTGATAATTTATAGTAAATATTATTGAGGATAAGTAAAAATCTTTTAGACGGAAAAGACTCCCAACTTGGGAGTCTTTTTTGGTAAATTTTATAGTCGCTATTTAGAAGTCCACAGCCCATGTAAATTGCAGTAGATGCGGGCTTTGATATCGGCGCCAATGACGTTGAATTCAGCCTCGGGTTTGTCGCCGGGTTTTAAGAAAGTGGTATAGGACTTGCCGTCCACAATCAGTTCCACCCATTCAATATAATGCCCCTCTTCCATGGGGTGGGGAACTGAGCCCACTTTTACCAAAACGGATTTTTCTTTTTTCTCAATTATCGGCACATGTTTTTCCGCGCCTACATCCTGGTTTTTTGCCGCTTGCAATTCCATGGGTTTGCCACAGCAGACCAGAGTGCCGCCGCCGACATGTAAAACATCCACGATATTGCCGCAGACCGAGCACTTGTAAATTTGTTTTAGTTCTACCATATGTTTAAAAATTAATATTCTTCGCATTTAACCTGATAAAAGGCGCGGGCATGACTGCAAGAAGGGCATTTTTCCGGCGCCTCCTTGTCAAAATGCGCGTAGCCGCATTCCCGGCAGACCCACCACACTTCTTTATCTTTTTTAAACACGGTGCCTTCTTCAATTTGTTTTAACATTTTCATGTAGCGTTCCTCATGATGCTGTTCGGCCTGGGCCACGGCGCGCAAACGTTTGGCAATTTCGGTTAAGCCTTCTTCTTCGGCCGTGGCCGCGAACTCCGGATACATAGTGGTGTGTTCCCAATTTTCGCCGGCAATGGCGGCTTTAAGATTTTCCGCGGTAGTGCCATAAACCGTGGGCACGCCGGCTTCAATTTTTATTTCCTCAACATTTTCTTTGCTTTTCTTTTTTAATTCTTGGATCATTTTAAACATCCAGTTGGCGTGCTCGCGTTCGTTGTCAGCGGTCAAAAGAAATATTTCGGCAAATTGTTCCATACCTTCGGTGCGCGCCACTTTGGCGTACATGGTGTAGCGGTTGCGGGCCTGGCTTTCGCCCACAAAGGCTTTGGCCAGGTTTTCTAGAGTTTTTTGCATAGAAAAATGAATTAAAAATTAGCGTATTTATTACTTCACCACAATTTTTCCGGTGATGGTTTTGTTGTAGTGGTCATAATATTCGTGCGTGCCCGGTTTGGTAAAGGTGTAAGAATATTCTTCATTTTGTCCGATCATTCCGCTTTGGAAATCTCCGGTCCGGTCAACCAGCAGGTGGACTACCCATTGTTTATTTTTCCAAACTACTTTGGTATTGACGGACACCTCCAGGTTTGCGGGAGTTAAAGAGTCGTTGTATAAGTAAACATTTTTAATTACCGGCTGGGGCGCTTTGATGCCGCCGATGGGCAGGCCAACGGTGCTGGTGGACAGATTGACGGGTTTAATGTTCGGCAAAGTTATATTTATCTCACTGCTCGTGGAATTATCCGCGGTATTATCCGCTGGTGTCGTGGTGCCGGAAGTATTCGGCTCCGGTGTTTGTTCCCCGGTCTTGGTTATCGCTTCTTCCGCGGATTCTTTCTCCGTGGCCGTTTGCTCGGTTGTTTTTGGCGCTTCCCCGGCCTCTTTTTTTTCGGCCAGCTTCTTCTCGTAATAAATAACCGTGCCGGCTATAGCCAGCAAGGCCACCAGAATAATTATAATTACATACGGCCAAACATTTTTCTTTTCCGTTAGCGGTTGGTTGGAAAAATTATCCATATGAGGGATGATTAAGATTTAAATTTTTTATTTCACAATAATTTGCCCCTTCATGCTGGGGTGAATTTATTTATACTTTATATTATAGTTTATTTAACACTTTTCCGCAAACCCTTGAGGTTTTTTAGGGGTTTTTAGGGTTGACAAAAGTCCTAAAATGTGCTACACTAATAAGGTTAGTTT
>JBBUBK010000050.1:7162-9775 GCA_038058265.1 Patescibacteria group bacterium | reverse complement strand
TATTATTTAAGTTAGTGATTTATCAGCTGCAAATAGTCCTAAATAACCCGTGGCCTTAACTATTTCCACTAAATCCATATATAAAGAAGTTATTTATTTTTTAATATTTCCTCAATTCGTTTTAACCTGCCGTCCATCTCGTGAATCTCGTGTTTAATTTTCTTATCTTCTGCTATTTCCACCTCGATATCCTCCTCGGTTTTTTCAATTATTTTCTTTTCTTTTTTCAAACCGGAAATAATAATTTCGTTGCCGATAAAACTGCTAACAAACAAGCCTACTGCTAATAACAGTACTACACCAACCAATATAGACAATGGGCCATCCCACCAAGGCAGTTGGGACATGGTAGTGCTTGATATATTATCGCTAATTGCCAACAATGACTCCACAACATAATCTACTGTATGCCAGATACCGCGCCAAAAAATAATAATTCCAGCGCCGCCGATAAAGGCATAAATAATTGGGTAATGGCTTAACTTGCTACGCACCTTGTCTTCCAACTTGTCGCCGATATTGTAAATTTTCTTATAAAACATAATGGTATAGTTAAATTTTTTTAGGAAATATTATTGATAAAATAATTGACGAACCGAGCGCTAACATAATAATTCCAAATGAAAATAACGATGATAGGTGCGCTCCGAATATTCCTGAAAGCATTTTTAATCCTATGAATAATAATATAAAGGCCAGTCCTTTTTGCAAATGATGAAAACGGTGTAAAACGCTTTCGATTAAGAAAAACAGGGCCCGCAATCCCATGATGGCAAAAATATTAGAGGTGAACACAATAAACAGATTCTGCGAAATAGCGAATACGGCCGGTATAGAATCAACCGCAAACACAATGTCGGTGCCTTCAATCAATAGCATTACTAAAAATAGAGAAGTAAACATGAATTTGTCATTTTCACGACAGAAAAACTTACCATTATGGTGGTTGGCTGTAAAAGGCAGATATTTATGGGCTGTTTTTATGATCTTATTATTTTGAAAATCTATATGTTCTTCCTTTTTGTCGCGCAATAATTTTATGCCGGTATAAAGTAATATTGCCCCAAAGATATACAACACCCAGTAGAATTGGTGGATAATATATGCTCCGGCTCCGATAAAAATCGCGCGAAAGACAATAGCGCCCATGATTCCCCAAAACAAAACACGGTGATGATATTTTTCTTCCAGTTTAAAATAACTAAAAATAAGCATCATGACGAATAAATTATCCACCGATAACATTTTTTCGGTTACATAAGCGCTCAAAAATTCGGCGGCCATTTCTTTGCTTATGTATAAAGATATTAGAAAGCCAAAAGCCAATGCTATGGCAATCCAAAATAGCGACTGATAAAGAGCTGGTTTAAACTCAACCTTGTGGCTCTTTCTGTTTAGATAACCGAGGTCAACTACTAGAAAACCTACAATAATGAAACCAAACAAAATTATTAAATTTGTTTGCGCGTCCATAATTATATAAAAAAATACCGGCGTAGTACCGGTTATAATTAATACTGGATCATTGCTCCAAAGCGCTTTCTCCATGAAAGACCCGCCGCTTTTTTGCTACTCAGTATTCAAGGTGAATATATCATATCACCCCATTCATTGTTGTGTCAAGTCAATTTTTAACCATGAACAAAATTCTTAGCATTGTTAACAGTTTGGGGATAAAAAAACCGCCCCCATTAAGACGGCTTTTTTAAGTATCTTCATCTTCGCGGCAAGTCTATTTTAATCTCTTCTCGTGTTTAATTAAAGGCAAATAATTATCTTTGCTAACCACTTTTTTGCCAGTTTCTATTTCCATTTTTTTTCTGGCTAATCCGGCCACGCCGCCGCCGCGTTTGGCCACCTTTTTATTTTTTACAAAGCCCAGCGGGTGCTCGTTGCGGACGATTTCGGTTGTAGCGGCTTCGCCCAGCATGGAAAAGATTAACTCCAAATCATTCATGTGGTCGCGCAGGTTTTCTCTTTTTAAACCTTTTACTTTTTTATGCTGACCGGGGGTAAGCCCAAAGGTGGCGTGGGCAATTTCAGCCGTCAATATTTCATACTCTTTTTGTAGTTTTACCTCGTGTTTTTGCCATTCACCAGTCAAGGTTTCACGCACTTCAATCCCGCGCATTCTTTTTTCTATCCAGCTATCTGGATAACCTTTTAATTTGTATAGCATTCGCGTGCGTTTGGTGCCCAATTCCGGGTTCTCAATTTCCTGCACGCGTTCGTAACCAACTTTGGCGAGCCAGCGTTTAAACGGCTCGGCTTTGGGTGAGGGGATTGATTGAATAATGCGGAAAATACCTTCGGTAGTGGCGCAATTAAGCATCTGCGGGCCTCCTAACGTCGCAATAGAAAGGGGGGTGGCAATTTGCCCCCACCCTTTTGACAGTTCCTCGTCTCGGCGGCGCATATCTTTAATGTAACCGTCGGGTTGTACCGAATCAGTCAAGGCGGCTACCACGTCCACAATCACAAACCACCATTCGTTTTGAAACAATGTTTTGCGTATTTCTTTTTTTTGAAAAATCGCGATTTTGGCCTCATCCATATTTTATGACGTTAATTATAGTTTGTTTTAAAAGTTACCTTTTATAAACCAGTATCAAT
>JBBUBK010000050.1:0-7062 GCA_038058265.1 Patescibacteria group bacterium | reverse complement strand
TCCACTTTTTCCACCAGTCCCCAGGACCAGCGGTGATTTTTAAACACCTGCGGATGAGAGATGTAATATTTGATGTTGTTTTCAACCCAATAAATAGCGCTTTTGCCTTTAACCTGAATTAGTTTTTTGGGCGCGGTAAAGAGCACGGTAGGTTCGTCAATAACTTTGTGGGTGGCATGGTCAAAATCGCGCAGAGTGTCTAAAATTGTAGCATATTTATAGCGGTAGTCAAGGCCGGTGGTGTGGTCGGCCGGGTCGTTAACTATGAATTCTTGGGTGGCGTCGTCAAAACCCACCAGCACCATCATGTGGTAATAAGAACCGGTTACCCGCCAGCGGTGATGGGGATTATTAAGCGCTTGGCCGTGATGCAAGGAAATTACCGGCCGACCCTCGCTTAATTCTTTTTTTATCTCTTCCAAGGTAGGGTTGCGTTTAACAGTAGCCTCAAAAGAACTGTAGTCGTTAATCATTTTAACCGTTTGAGCGGCGTTGGTGTCGGTGTTGGAACCGAAGATTTTGTCTTCCCAGGCAAAAAGTTCTTTCATTTCCTGTTTGGCTCTGGCTTTGGGTATTTTAAGATCTTTTTTCTTTAAATAATATTTTTCTATCATTACCACGCTGGCTTCTTCGCAGGCGTTGCTCCAGGGGTGGGCCCAAATTCCGTCGGGAATTTCCGAAGTAAAAGGCACGGGTAAATTAACCTCGGGTTTGGCCCAGACCGCGGTTGGGGAGAGAAGTAAAATGAGTGAAATAAAAATTAATTGACGAACCGGCATATCAATTTACCACTTCACCGCCAAAGTCGGCGATAAGTTCGTTTAAAGAAGATTTTTCTGGGGAAGGTTGTTCTGTTTTTACTACCTCGTTAATTAAAGAAATTTTTTCATTAAAAAATTCCTGCAACAAATTTTCTATGGCTTTCCGGGTTTTTGGTTCGTTAATTTTATCCCGATGAAAGGCGTAAGGAAAACTGGCGTGCAGGCCTTCCTCGTCAATTTTTTTTAATTGGCAAAGGTTGAGAATAAAAGTCAGCGAGGGGTTGCTGGCGGCAACTTTGGCGGCAATTTCCGGCCAGCGGGTTTTAATTTCATCCAAGCTTGTTTTGGGCGCGTCATGATGGTGAGTGATGGTGGAAATTACATTTTTAATGGAATCAGTCAGGCCGGAGGGCTTAGTTTCTCCGCCCGAGTCTGATTCGCCTTTGGCGGACGGTTTTTTGTTAGTCACAGCCGGGGGATTTTTATTATCCGGCTCGTCATCTCCACTGTTAACATCAGAAGTGAATTCCACCGCTAAAAGTTCCAAGGGTAATTGGGGCACTGGTGATTGTTTGGTTTCCAACCGCCGAAGCAGGGTTTTTTCCAGCAAGCGGATAAGTTTTTTAGTGGGAATTTCTTTGGCCAGGGCTTTTATTTTTTTAAGCGCGTCAGCGCTATAATCACCGCTGACTTCGCCGGAAGTTTGCGTAATCATAATCACCCGCAGGGCCTCAATTAAATCAAAGAAAAACTGGTCTAGTACTTCGCCCTCCTCGGTTAATTTTTTTATCAGTTCCAGCGCCTCGCGTCCGGTATTTTTATTAAGGCAATCAATAAACAGCAAGACATTGTCTATTTTGGAGGAGGGGAGCACCAGTTCAGCCTCCTCCGTGCCAATATTTTTTAAATTCAAGGAAAAAATTTGTCCCAGCAAACTTTCGGCATCGCGCAAACAGCCGTCGCTTTTTAAAATTATTCTTTCCAGCACTTCTTTGGACACCTTTATTTTTTCATCCCGACAGATTCCTTCCAGCCGGCCCAGCATTAATTCCGGAGAGATTTTTTTAAAGTTAAAGCGCTGACAGCGGGAAATAATAGTGGCCGGCAGTTTGTGCAGTTCGGTGGTGGCCAAAACAAAAACCACGTGCGCCGGCGGTTCCTCCAGAGTTTTTAAAAGCGCGTTAAAAGCCGAAGGGCTAAGCATGTGCACTTCGTCAATGATGAAGATCTTGTAACTGGCTTTGGTAGGTTTAAATTGGGCGTTTTCAATGATATTTTCCCGCACATTGTCCACGCCGGTGTGGGAGGCGGCGTCAATTTCCAGCACATCAATATATCGTCCGGCGCTGATGCTTTCGCAGGCCACGCACTCGTTGCAGGGTTCAAATTTATTCTCGGCGCGATTCTCGCAGTTTAGGGCTTTGGCCAAAAGGCGGGCCACGGTGGTTTTGCCGGTGCCACGCGGTCCGGAAAACAAATAAGCATGGGCAATTTTGCCCGTGGCAATTTCGTTCTCCAGGGTTTGGATGACATGTTCCTGGCCCACGAGATCAGCAAATTTTTGCGGTCGGTATTTTCTATATATAGTTGTCATAAAATCAATTGTCATCCTGAGCGGAGCGAAGGATCTCTGTCCGTTTATCAATTGAGACAGAGATGTTTCGCTTCGCTCAACATGACAGTGTAAACCTATAGCGACGGTTCACTGGTTTCGCCAGCGCTGTTTGAAACGGCGGCGCCCAGTTGCGCCCGTTCCATAATTTCGGCTTCCACGATTTCTCTCGGCCGGCCGTATTTAAGGCGGGAAAGCTCTTTAATGGCCGCGGCCAAGTCTTTGTTGCCTGGCTTAGCCGGATAAGTCATCATATTAAACGGCTTGGCGGCGGTATTGTCAATGAGGAGTTTAACATAAGCCGTGTATTGCTCCACGTTTACCAAATCATAAGCCGAAAAGACGGGCGCGAATTCTTTGGCCAAGATCTCCGCGTCTTCCACGCCGATGCGAAAAGAAACAATCGTGCCGGCATTGCCCAGCACGGCGTCGCGGACCGTGGTTTTGCCCTTGTTATCTTCCATCTGCTTCATATATTGGTGGGCGATAATAAGCTCCAGGCGGTATTTGCGGGCCTCGGATAAAATAGTGGCGATAGAATCGGTGATAAAGTTTTGGAACTCATCAATATACAAAAAGAAATCATGGCGTTGTTCCTCGGGCAAAGAGGCTCTTTCCAAAGCCGCCATTTGCAGTTTGGAGACGATAATCAGGCCGAGCAGGTTGGAGTTTATTTCTCCCACCAAGCCTTTGGCCAAATTAACGATTAAGATTTTTTTCTGGTCCATGACGGCGCGGAAGCTAAAACCGGAATGACTTTGGCCGATAATATTTCGGACCATGCTGTTTTCCACAAAGCGTCCGACTTTGGAAATTAAATAGCCCAGCATTTCGGATTTATGAAAGTCGGAAGTTTTGGCCATTTCTTTTTCCCAGAAGGAAAGCACCACCGGATCGGTAAGTTTTTTCTTCCATTGTTCCACAAAAGAATCATCGGTAAACATGCGGGGAATTTCGGCAATGGTACCCGGGTTTACCATATCGGACATCAAAGTCAGCATTACATTACGCATGTTATGTTCAAACATCGGGCCGATCATGGAGGGGTCGGTGACCATTTTGTAGAAGATGGAAATCATTTCCTGCGTGGCAAAATCTTTTTGTCCCTCGGTGGTTATCTCCAGCATGTTTAAGCCCACCGGCCGTTCCACATCGGACGGGTTAAAATATATTACATCATCGGCGCGTTCCTTGGGCACATGTTGCAACACATATTCGGCAAAATCACCGTGCGGATCAATAACGCAGACGCCTTCGCCATTTTGGACATCCTGGATGGCCATATTTTGGATAAAAACCGATTTGCCGCTGCCGGATTTACCAATAGTATAAAGATGTCGACGCCGGTCGGCGCGTTTCATGCGGACAATGGTTTCGCCGCCGCGATACACCGTTCGGCCTAAAATAATACCTTCGGTGGGCATGTTGGTCGGGGGCGGGGCTTTGCGCGCGCCCAGCCAATTGATGTGCGGAGTTTCGGTACTGGCGAGCGGTAGATGCCAAAAACTAGCCATTTCCTCGGTGCTGGCTACCATGTAATATTTTTCCCGCATGGAGCGGTAAATTGATTCCTGGATTAGAGTGTTGGACCGGCTCGGCACGGCGGCGCCGAAAGAGTTGCCATAACGGTAAATGCTGTATTGGGAAAAAGCGTTAAGAATGTTTTCCAAATTTAATTGGGCTTTTTCTTTATTGGTGGAGGAACTCACCAACCGCACGGTAATTTCCAGCCCGCCGCGGCTTATTTTTTCTTCCATGTTTTTTACCATCTCTTCTTCCATTTGCGTTAGGCGGTAGGCTTCGTGGCCACCGCCAGCTTGTTTGGCCGGGTCTATTTTTTTAGGGAAGAGAACCTTTTTTAATTTTACCAGTTCGCGCACCAGAGCGCTGCGGTTAGCCACATATTCAAATTTTTGTCCTTCGCGGATGTCGCGGATCATGCGCACCCCCTGGCGCCGCCATTTGGGCGAGGCCGGACGGACCACATATTGAATCAGCGCTCCTTCCCCGTCGTCGATTTTGCTTAAAGGATTTAAAAGGGCCAGCAACGGGTCGCTATCCATGGTTTTGTAAGTTTTAAACGGAAAAGCCGACCGGTTTTTAAACCAAAGATAAGCGCCCACGATATGGCACTGGGGCTGAAAAATATTATAATCCGGCTCCTCGGTAATTTCGGCGTAAGGATATTGAGCGTGGATTTGCTGGCTGATAAAATCTCGGATTTTATCCGGCACGGCCACGTAGAAAGAAATTTTGCCTTCCTTGGCCACAATTTCAAAAGCCGAGTGGTCATTGCGTCCGCGCAACCAGGCGCCAAAGCCCTTTTCGCGCCGCAGGCCGGCCACGGCGGAAAACAAGGTTTCGGCCACGGCTACTTCCTGACGGATTTGGTCAATTCTATCGGTCTCGGCGTTTTCCACTTTTTCACCCTTTCTTTCTTTAGGAACTTTTATTAACAAAATAGTGCGGTGAAAAGCTTTGCTCTCCCGGCTCCGGGCATGCAGAATGCCTTTAAGTAAAAAAAGCAAGCCCAGAAATACCAGTGCCGCCATGGCGTAAAGAGCAACACTTAAAGCCGCCGGATTGTTCATCAGTAAATCAAAAAGCTGGCTTAAGCTGGTTAAAAATTCGTTGATGGGCATGAAGAACAAAATAATGACTACGGTCTTTTTTGCAAGGCGATAATTCGGTCTGTTTTAATTTTGGCTTCTTGTTCCAAAAAGAAATGATTGACGCCGGGCAGCATTTTAAGCCACTCCAAAAGAAGCTGAAATATTTTTTTAACTTTAACTTTGGTGGCTTGCAGTAATTCGTGAATTTTATTGGCCGTCTGTTCGCCCCTAAGTTTAAATTCTTGCCGGGCAATGGGGGAGAGACGCGAATAAGCGTCGGTCAGGCCGTCTTCCATTATTTTTTCTATTCTAACTTCCAGCTCGTCGCGCACAGCCGGCAGGGGTATGGCCCGCCGGGGTGGGGGCACGCGTTTTTGCGGCGTTTCTTGGGCCACCGGGGTGGCCTCGGCCGGTTCTTTAATTGGTTCGGCTTCGCCCTCTTTAATTTCCGTACCAGCTTCTTCTTCCGGAGACGGCAAAACTGGCGGGGTAGCTTCCAACCCGCCCGCTTCCAAGGGTTTTATAATTTGTTCATTTTCGGTGTCGGTCATAACAGCCGTATTATACCATATTTTGTTTTACACCAGCAATAGAGTTGGAGGCTAAGGGATAAGTGTGGTATAATAAAGACACTAAATATTTATTTTGATTGTCATTCTGAGCGAAGCGAAGAATCTCTGTCCGTTTACCGATTGAGCCAGAGATCCTTCATTGCGTTCAGGATGACAGAAACGCTTATGAAAACCATCAACGAACTCCAGCAAAATGGCGTAGTTTGGGTTAATGTGTCCAAACAAGGCGAAAAAGAATTGGCCGAAGTAGGCCGGCGGTTTAATTTGTCGGAACAGGATTTAAAAGAGAGTTTACCGCCTTTTCAGCGTCCAAAAATAATAAAGAGGGAGAGTTATTATTTTATGGTGCTCCATTTTCCGATTTTTGACCGCGAAAGCCGTCGCCTTGGTTTTACCGAAGTGGATTTTTATTTAAGTCCCAATTTTTTAGTCACCGCGCACGATAATAGTATTTTAAGTATTGATAATTTTTTTAACGAATGTAAAAAACTAGAAAACGCGCGCGCGGAATATTTTGGCGGCAATGCCGTGCATGTTTTGTTTGAACTTTTAACCCGCCTGCTGGACGCTATTTTTCCAATTCTGCTTCATGTTAATGATGATATTAACACGGTGGATAGAAAATTATTTACCCACACCCCGGATAAAGCCATGGCCGAAGAGATACTTCGGCTTAAAACCAATACCGTCACTTTTCGCCGCGCCATGCAGGGGCACCGCACCGTGCTGGAGCGATTAATTATGTATAGCGGGCGGGATTTGGATTTGGTGTCTTATCAAAGCTATATCAATTCTCTGCGCGAGTTTACCAACGAAATTTGGCACATGCTGGAGAGCCAGAAAGAATCCATTAACGCTTTGCATGAAACCAACGAATCTCTGGTAAATTTACGCGTGGGTACAGTAATGAAAACTTTAACCATCATTTCGGTCATAACTTTTCCGCTCACTTTGCTTGCCACGCTGTTTAGCATCCAAGCCAAAAATACGCCGTTTGTAAATACGGCCGGCGGGTTTTGGATTATTTTCGGGCTAATTCTGCTCGGTGCCGGGTTTATGGTAATGATGTTTAAAAAAAGAGGATGGTTATAAAAATTAATCCCGAGTATTCGGGATTAATTAATTTTATTGTCCTTTACTTCATATCCCAGTTCTTCCAATTTTTTTCGCAGTTCATCACTTTTAGTCCAGTCTTTGTTTTTACGGGCCAGGTCGCGTTCGATGATAAGTTTTTTAATTTCTGGAGAAATTTGTTCGCCAGATTTTTTTATTTCCGCTATTTTATTTTTTATATCCAATCCCAAAACCTCATCAAAAAGCAAAACTGTTTTTAAGCTTATTTTTTGATTTTTTAAAGAAGTCCAAATTAAAGCCAAAGCCTCGGGGAGATTAAGGTCGTTGTTAACTAATTCGGTAAACTGATCCGCCAGAGATTCCTCGGCTTCGCTCGGAATGACAGAAGAAATGACAGAAACTGTGTGATACAGGCGGTTGAGGCCGTTTTG
>JBBUBK010000049.1:0-3562 GCA_038058265.1 Patescibacteria group bacterium | reverse complement strand
TTTATTTATTTAATTTCCACGTTCAATATCTTTTCTTTGGTCCCGCCCTTATTATCGGCAAGGTCGGCGATGAGGGAATAATTTCCAGCGCCGGGCGAACGCTTCCAGGTAAAGTTCAGCGTGTTGTTAAAGAGTTTATCCTCGGCGTGGTTAAAAGTATAAATCCATTTTTTATTAGCCCCGTTTTGCAGATAAATTTTTATTTCTGTAATAGCGTCCCAACGCCAAGGCGCCAAATTAAAAGAACGCGGGAAATCCTCGGTCTTGAGTGTTAGTGGCGAGCCGTCAAACCAGTCCACATTCGGCGGGTCAAGTTCGGCTTGCAAAGTAAAATAAATTTCTTTTTCCGCGCCGTTGTTTAAATCATCCAAAGCCCGGACTCTTAAGGCGTGCGCGCCGTTGGGCAGATTTTTAGCGTAGTAGCTTAAATTAAACGGAAAAGTTTGGGTGTTGCCAATGTCAGTGTTATCAATAAAATAATTAACCCGGGCCACACCGCGCGGAGCCGAGGCTTTAATTTTAATTTCTATCTGACGCGCCGTGAGGGTACTGCTATTTGCCGGCGACAAGATTTCCAATTGCGGCGTAAGCTCGGAAGAAGGGAGGGTGTTATCATCTTCGGCGGGCGGTTCGGCAAAAGAATATTCTTTGCCCGCGGCGCGTTCCCGGTTTACCCAATCCTGCAGGGCGTCTTCCCAAACCTGATATTGCGGATCATTATCCGGCGTCGGCGGCATCGGTCCGCGCGGGTCATCTTTATCCACATAATAAAGAATATCATGAGGTGGTAAATAGGTTCTTTCTATTTTTAACCAGTCCGGCGTGGAAGAGGTGGCAATTTTGCCGTTAGAGCCATTAAGGGTCAGCTTTATACCACCCACCGCGCCTCTTAAAATGGGTTTCTGGGCGTCGTTCAAGGGCGGGGCGGGGAATTGCTCCACCGAGGTGCTGGCCGTGGCCCCGCGCATAAATTTATTCCAAATAACACCGGCTAAAAGATTGCCCCCGCCCTTCATGGGCGAAGGCAGGGTGTTGCCCACCCACACCCCGGCCGTCAGCGAGGGGGTATAGCCCAAAGTCCAAGCGTCTTTGTTGTCGTTGGTCGTGCCGGTTTTAGCGGCTACCGGCCGATCGGGTAAAATTAGATTATTTTTAGCGCCAAAAATAAAAGCGCGGGCGTTGTTATCCGTTAAAACATTAGAAATGGAGGCGGCGAGCTCCGGCTTAATCGCTTCCGCGCCGAGCTCTTCTTTCCATTCGTAAAGCGTATTGCCCTGGGCGTCGGTAACTTTTAGCAAGCTCACCGGCGGATGGTAAAGTCCGTTATTAGCCAGCGTGGCATAACCATTAGTGTGTTCTAATAAACTTACTTCCGACCCGCCCAGCACCAAACTTAAGCCGGCGTCTTCTTTAAGCGTGGTATAACCAAAAAGTTTCGCGAAATCAATCACGTCTTTTAGGCCCGCCAGATAAAGTGTTTTAACCGCCGGAATATTTAAGGAGCCCTGCAGGGCCTGGCGCATGGTGACCAGGCCATGTTCTTTGTTGTCATAATTTTTGGGAGTGTAATTGCCGCCGCTTCGCCGGTCAAAGTTGATGGAGACATCGTAGAGCATCGTCTCCGGGGTGTAGCCTTTTTGCCAAGCTAAGGTGTAAACAAAAGGTTTAAAAGAAGAACCCGGTTGGCGCCGACCCAGCACCGCTACATTAAACTGGCCATCAATGGTTTCATCATAAAAATCCCGGGAGCCCACCATGGCCAAAATTTGGGCGGTCTTGGGGTCCAGGGCCACCAGGGCGGCATTGTTGGCGTTGGCGCTCTTGGCCATTTTATCACCCTCTTCTTTAATAATTTTTTCCGCCATTTTTTGCTTGTCGTAATCCAGGGTGGTAATAACTTTAAGGCCATCGGTATCCATAGTTTTTTCGCCAAACTGGTCGGCCAAAAGCTGTTTAACATAAAGCACAAAATGCGGGGCGTCAATAATACCAGCGGTGCGATACAAACGTAGGGCGCTATTTTGGGCCGCATTTTTTTGCGCCGCGGTGATATAGCTCTGGTCAAACATTAATTTTAAAACCAGATCTCGGCGGCCGCGCAAAGCGTTGGGATTGTTCAGGTAGCGAGAGGGCGCCTGAATCATGGCCGCGAGCGTGGCGCTTTCGGCCAAATCCAAATCTTTGGCGCTTTTGTGAAAATAACTTTGGCTGGCCGCTTCCATACCGTAATTGGTGGAGCCGTAGGGAATCTCATTCAGATACATTTTTAAAATATCATCTTTGGTATATTTTTTTTCCAAACGCATGGCCAAAATCGCTTCTTTTATTTTTCTAAAAACCGTTCGCTCCTCGCCCACAATAGTTTTTTTGATGAACTGCTGGGTGAGAGTGGAGGCGCCGCCGCCGCCGGAACGGCGGCCGATTAAATTATTAAAGCCGGCGCGGAGGATGCTTAAAAGCCTAATACCGGAATGTTCGTAAAAATATTTATCCTCAACGGCAATGGTGGCTTTAATCGCCAGCGGAGCGATTTGGTCCAAATTAACAATGGTGCGTTTTTGGTTTTGGTAAATTTCGTAGAGCAGGCGCGTTCCGGTGCGGTCGTAGATTTTGGTGCTTTGGGAAACAGAGCGGTCGGCGAGCTTGTCCGGACTGGGTAAATCCCGGCTAACCCAAATTACAACCACGGTGCCGGTTAAAAATAAAAGCAGGCCGGTGACGACGGCCAAAACCGCCAGCTTTTTAAGATAGACGCCTTTAAATTTAGGCCAGCGAGGGAGACGGAGCTGGTTGGTTCGAGAAGGCCGGGTCAGCTCGCCGTAGGTACGTCTATTTCGGTTGTTATTAAAGAAAGACATATATGGATTAAATCCCAAATTTCAAGCACCAAATCACAAATGTTTTGGAATTTGTTATTTGGTATTTGGAATTTTCACTTATTATACCTTATCTTGGAGGTCTTGACAAAAAGGCTATTTTATGCTATACTTATCCGTTAGTCAATGAAGATATCCGGTAATGGGTATTTTTTATTTAACTAAAATATGAGCTTATTTAAGGCAAAATTCATCAAAAAGACCATATCTGTGGTTCTCCGCGGGCTGGTTTTAGCGGCTATCTTAGCCAATTTATTCAAGCCCACGATGGTTAGCGCCCAGGAAGCTGATCTAAGCGAAATTGGGGCTTATTTTAGCCAAAATTTTGACATCCGCCCCATTTCCAGCACCCCCAATGTTAATGGTGGTGAGGAAAGCCCGGAGGTAATTAAGTTGCCGACCTTAATTGATCAGAAGCAGCCCGACAAGGTGGTTAAAGCCGTGATTACGGCCTACACCAGCACTCCGGACCAAACCGATGATTCGCCGTTTATCGCGGCTACCGGCAAACGGGTTTATGATGGCATGATTGCCGCCAACTGGCTGCCCTTTGGCACCAAAATTAAAATCCCGGCCCTTTACGGTGATAAAATTTTTACCGTGGATGACCGCATGAATGCCCGCTATGGCTACGGCCGGATGGACATTTGGCTGGACACCACTAAAACCGAAGCCAGAAAGTTTGG
>JBBUBK010000048.1:6286-7365 GCA_038058265.1 Patescibacteria group bacterium | reverse complement strand
GGCAATTTGCCGGCGCTGATCGGCGATATTGTGGCGGCCGGGCTGGGTCTGGTCGGCGTGGTGTTTTTTGGGCTTATCTTATATGGCGGTATTTATTGGATGACTGCCATGGGCCGGACGGAACAGGCTGAAAAAGCCAAAGAGATTTTGGAAAAAGCCATTGTGGGTTTGGTCATCGTGGGCGCGTCTTATGCCATTGCCAATTTTGTTTTTAGCAGTTTAGCCGGCAAGGGCGGGGCTGGAGGAGCCGGTGGAGGCGGATGTTGCTTGTATGATGGAACCAATTATACTTGTCAGCCGGCCATTGATGAACAGACTTGTACCAATCGCACGGACGCCAGATATGTTCCTGATTGCGGACAGTGCGGATAGTGAAAATTTCCAATATTTTTAATTCAAAATAGCGTATGAAAAAAATAATTATAGCAAGTTTAATGGCTATGTTGCTTCTGCCGACTTTAGTTCTCGCCCAGGGTTGGAAGAGCGCGGGTGGTAATTTAGACACAGCCGTGAAGGGTGTGGGACTGGAAGACAAAATTGAAACCACTACCGGCTCGGTGGTCAAAGGTGTTTTGGCCCTGGTGGGCACGGTTTTTTTTGGCTTAACCGTTTACGCCGGCATCCTGTGGATGACCGCCTCGGGTAATGAAGAAAGAATTACCAAGGCCAAGGATATTTTAACCGCCGCCGCTATCGGTTTGTTTATTACCTTGTCGGCCTACACCATTACCGTTTTTGTTACCGGCAGTTTGCGCGCGTAGTTTAAAATTATGAAAAGAATTTTTTTAACAATTTTTATTTTTCTCGCCCTGCTTTTGCCGGTCGCCGTTTTAGCGGCTAAAGCGTCGGGTTTGAGCGCGGCCGGTGGCAATTTGTCCACCGTGGGCGGTAAAACCGGCCTGGGCGGAGAACTCTATGTTACTTTTAGCGCCTTGGCCAAGGGTCTTTTGGGAGCGGTGGGCACGATATTTTTTTTCCTAACTATTTACGCCGGAGGTTTATGGCTCACTTCCGCGGGCAATGAAGAAAGAATTACCAAAGCCAAAACTATTTTATTCACTTGCGTTATCGGTTTGTTT
>JBBUBK010000048.1:0-6186 GCA_038058265.1 Patescibacteria group bacterium | reverse complement strand
TTGGCCGCGCCTGATATTGGCATTAAAGATTTAACCAGCAAGGTGGCCGAGGGTGGCGGCTATGAAACCGGCGGTGTGACGGAAACCTCTTTATCCCAATCCATCGGCCAGGTGATAAAAGTGGTTTTGGGTTTTGTGGGTGTAATTTTCCTGGTTTTGACGGTCTATGCCGGCATTCTGTGGATGACGGCCTCGGGTAATGAAGAAAGGGTAACTACGGCTACTAATATTTTAAAAGCGGCCGTAGTCGGTTTAGTGATAGTTGTGGCCGCTTATAGCATTACTTATTTCGTCACCAAAAAGTTAGCCGGGGCCACGACCGCGCCGGCGCAAAACACTCCGGTCGGGGCGGACACGATAGACTGGGGCAAATGGTAATTTCAAAATAATTTTAATTTTATGTCTAAAAAATTTAGATTGGCTCACGCGGTTCTTTTGGCGAGCTTGACTTTATTTAGCGCTTTGCCGGTTTTGGCTATCGTGCCGCCCTACCAAGAACCGGGTCAACAGCCTCAACCAGCGCAGCAATCCGGCGGGGCTTTTTCCGAGATGGGGACTCAATTAGAAGCAGCCGGCGGACAGAAGGGCGCCGGTTATGGCGCGCCCGAGGACCCGCGGCTCATCGCCTCGCTGATAATAAGAACGGCGCTGGGATTTTTGGGGATTATTTTTTTGGGTCTGATAATTTACGGCGGATTTTTATGGATGACGGCCGGCGGCAATGAAGAAAATGCGGGCAAAGCCAAAAAAACCATTTACTACGCGGTCATAGGCATGCTTATTATTTTCGCCGCTTATTCCATTACCTATTTTGCCTTCCGCATCGCTTTTAAGGCCTATATTCCGCCCAGCGGCGTTATAGACAAAGCCCCCGCCCAGTATAAAGGGCAGGGTGGTGATTACGCTCCCTGGTGGTAATGATTTAAAATATTTTTTAAGGTAAAGACGCATAGCTACGCGTCTCTACTATGAACGAAGACAAGATCCTATTCTCCATCGTCATTCCGGCTTACAATGAAGAAAAAATGCTTCCGGCTTGTTTATCGGCTTTAAAAAATCAGGCCGGTAATTTTAATTATGAAATAATCGTGGTGGATAATAATTCCACCGACCAAACCGGGGAGGTGGCCAAAAGCCATGGCGTCCGGGTGATTAATGAATTACAAAGAGGAGTAGGCCGCGCTCGCCGAAGCGGCACCGAAGCGGCTCAAGGCGAATACGTTTTACATTTGGATGCTGACACGCGGCTGCTGGAGGATTACTTGGTTAATGTCTTGTCTCGATTTGAAAATGACCCCAAACTGGTTTGTCTGGGCGGGCAGTTTTGTTTTTATGACGCCCCGTGGTGGAAGAATTTTTTAAGGGTTTTTGTTTTACATTCTTTGCGATTGTTTGCTGTTACGATTTTTAGAAGTAAACTAGGGCCTATGGGGAATAATATGATTTTTAAAAAGGAGGCTTATGACAAAACTACCGGGTTTGATCCGGAATTGCGTTTTTGCGAGGACGCGGATTTAGTCAGAAAGTTAAGCCGTTTTGGGCAAGTAAAATTGGATTTTGGCCTAAAGAGCCAAGCTTCGGCCAGAAGATATAAGTTGAATTTTGATTTTTTATTTCAGCTGTTAAATTTAACCTGGTTTTGTTTTTTCGGCCGGCCGCTTAAAAATGAACTTAAGAAAATTTAAAAAACCGTCCGCCAGCTGGCGGACGGTTTTTTAAATTTGGGGTGGCCTACGGGAATTGAACCCGTGTTGAGAGATCCACAATCTCCCGTAATAACCATTATACCAAGGCCACCATTTGTCCGCCTGCGGCGGGAATTTTCAATTATCAATTTTCAATTTCCAAACAGATTCGATTATAACAGGTAAACTATATTTTTTCAATCTTGTGTCCCCAGTAGGAGTCGAACCCACATGTACTCGTTAGAAGCGAGTTATCCTATCCGTTGAATGATGGGGACCAAAACACACCCATTATACCTTATTTTTACATAAAAATCAAGATGTGGTATAATAACAGTGTAAAATTTTCAATAATTTATGTTTAAAAAAATTATTTTTTCTATAGCCGTTTTGTTGGCTGTAACAGCGTTTATTTTGCCCGTTTTTGCCCAGGATTTTGGTCTCACGGAAACCGCCGATAAACTTGGTTATGCCCCTTCGCAAAAGATTACCATCTACAGCAAAGTCCAAACAATAGTAAGTGTGGCTCTCTCCATGGTTTCTATCGTCTTTTTTATTCTCATGACTTACGCCGGTGTGCGTTGGATGACTTCGCGTGGCAATGAAGAGCTGGCGGCTAAAGCCAAACACACCTTGGAAGCGGCAGTGATTGGCATCATTATTACTGTTTCGGCTTATGCCATTTCCAATTTTGTTTTAAGCCGGCTGGGGGGTGGTAGCGCGGGTGGCGGAACTGCCGGTGGCGGTGCGGGTGCGAGTGTTACCCTGTGTGAAAAAACTTATAAAGCCATTGGCAAGAATTATTTTTGCACTTCTGCGGATACGGTGCCGCAACTTTGCGGCGGTCTGCAGCAGACTGCCGGCTATTGCGACGGTGACCAAGTCTGTTGTCATGAATAGTCCCAAGTCCTTGACATTTAACCCTTAATTTGCTAACATAGCGATACTTTAAATTATTCCCGAGTACTCGGGATCCGGACCAGCCAAGACATGCCTTAGCTTTGGCCCGGTGACTTCTAAGCATGTATGTTAGACGTAAAAAAGAAACAGCAAGTCATCAAAAAATATCAAACCCATCAGGGTGATACCGGCTCCAGCGAAGTGCAAATAGCCATTCTCACCACCGAAATTGAGGAGCTGATTGGCCACTTAAAACAGCATCCTAAGGACCATTCTTCTCGCCGCGGCCTTTTGCGCAAAGTTAGCGCCCGCCGCCGTTTAATGCGTTATCTTAAAAAAGAGAACGCGGAAAGCTATGAGAAACTGGTTAAAAAATTAAAAATTAAACAGCCCAAGGTTATTGAGAAAGAAGGCGGCGCGGCTTTGGCCGAAGAAGAGCTGATTGAAGAAGACGCCGACTTAATCGGCCACGAAGATGAAACCACTCTTGAATAAATACAAGCACTCCTTAAAACACCCCGAACAACGCGTCGGGGTGTTCATTGATATCCAGAATATGTATTACAGCGCCAAAAATTTGTTTGGCGCCAAGGTCAGTTTTGGCAATATTGTCAAAGAAGCCACGGCCGGCCGCAAGCTCATTCGGGCCATTGCCTATGTGGTGCGCACCGAAACCAAAGAAGAGCAGCCGTTTTTTGACGCTCTGTATAATTTAGGCATAGAAACCAAAGAACGCCCTCTGCAGATTTTTTTTGGCGGAGAAAAAAAAGCTGATTGGGATGTGGGCATCACCGTGGACGCCATCCGTTTATCCCCGAGCTTAGATACCATCGTGCTCGTTTCCGGCGACGGCGATTATTTACCCTTGGTGGAA
This sequence comes from Patescibacteria group bacterium, assembly GCA_038058265.1. GTDB lineage: Bacteria > Patescibacteriota > Patescibacteriia > Magasanikbacterales > GWA2-37-8 > JBBUBK01. Next base: position 2,727 of record JBBUBK010000048.1, on the reverse strand, counting down.
TATTTGCAAAATCAGGGCAAGCAGGTGGAAGTGATGGCTTTTGGCAATACCGCTTCGGGCCGGTTAAAAGAGGTGGCCGATGATTTTACCGATTTGGGCGGGGACAAAGCCAAATTTTTGATTCAGGATCGCAGATATTATAAAAATGTTAAAAAATAATGGGAGCATAATTATTTAACAATTAATTTATTAATGAGGTTGGTTTGAGGACAGATAGACTCTTAAAATAAGAGGAGTCTGTAGCTCTCAGGTCAGCTTCAAGAAAGGCAAAAGTATGGAGATCAAGAATTGGTCTATGGAATGGGGCGGACGCGCCCTAACGGTTGAGGTTGGCCGGTTTGCGTTGCAAACCAACGCTTCCTGCACCGTGCGCTATGGCGATACGGTTATTCTCGCCACCGCGGTGATAAGCAAAAATACCCGCGACGGGATTGATTTTCTCCCGCTCATGGTTAATTTTGAGGAAAAACTTTACGCGGCCGGCAAAATTAAAGGCAGCCGCTTTATTAAGCGTGAGGGCCGTCCCTCCGAAGAAGCTATTCTCTCGGGCCGTATGGTGGATCGCGCTATCCGGCCGCTGTTTAATCCGGAAATGCGCAATGATGTGCAGGTAATTTTAACGGCTCTGTCCTGGGACGGAGAAAACGATTCCCAAATTCCGGCTTTAATTGGCGCTTCCATTGCTCTGGCCAGTTCTAATATCCCTTGGAACGGCCCTATTGCCGGCGCGCGCGTGGGCCGGGTGGACGGCCAGTGGAAGCTTAACCCCAGTTTTGTGGAGCGTGAAGCCGGCGGCATGGATTTGGTCGTGGCCGGCACTCCGGATAAAGTAATTATGGTGGAAGCCGGTTGTCACGAACTGCCGGAAGCGGAGATGCTCTCCGCTATGCAATTTGGCGCTAAAGAAATGGAGCCGGTTTTGGATTTTATTAAAAAAATTCAGAAAGAAATCGGCGTGGTCAAGGTTAACCCCATGGATAATCCTGATGACACGGAAATTAAATTAAGAGAAACCGAAAAAGAAGTGGACGCTTTTATTGCCAGCCATGTGAATGATTGGATTTTTGACGCCCCCAAAAAAGACCGCGCCGAGCGCGTGGCTTTATTGGATAAATTTACGGTAGCGATTAAAGCCATGCTGGACGCTAAAGAAGTGGATGAGAAAATTGTAAAGGTTATTCTTTCCCGCATTAAGGTTTATGTGGAAAAATATATTACTGAACGCATTTTAAACAAAGACCAGCGTTTGGACGGCCGGTCTTTAACCCAAATCCGCGACTTAAAAACAGAAGTTGCCTTACTCCCGCGCACTCACGGTTCTGGTATGTTTATGCGCGGCGACACCCAAGTGCTCTCGGTGGTAACCTTGGGCGCCCCTGGCGACGTGCAAACCATAGATACCATGGAAGAAGACGGTACCAAGCGCTACATGCATCATTACAGCGATACCCCGGCTACTTATGGTGAAACCGGCCCTCTGCGCGGTCCGGGCAACCGCTCCATTGGCCATGGCGCTTTGGCCGAACGGGCCCTGGTGCCGGTTCTGCCTCCGGAAGTGGATTTTCCGTACGCTATCCGCGTGGTGTCCGAGGTCTTCGGTTCCAATGGTTCCTCCTCTATGGCTTCTACCTGCGGCTCTACTTTGGCCTTAATGGATGCCGGCGTGCCGATTAAAAAACCGGTGGCGGGTATTGCCATGGGTTTGGCTTCTAATAATTCCGGTAAGTGGAAAATTTTAACCGACCTGCAGGATGTGGAAGACGGCCCGGGCGGCATGGACTTTAAAATTACCGGTACCCGCGACGGTATTACCGCCGTGCAGATGGATACCAAAACTAACGGCTTAAGCTGGGAAATTGTGGAACAAACTCTTAAACAATCCCAAGAGGCCAGGCTTAAAATTTTAGATGTCATGCAGGCGCTTATCTCGGCTCCTCGCGCCGAACTCTCGCCCTATGCCCCGCGCATTGTGACGATAAGAATCAATCCGGATAAGATCCGCGACGTCATCGGCCCGGGCGGAAAAATGATTAACAAGATTATTGACGAAACCGGTGTGTCCATTGATATTGAACAGGACGGCCGCGTTAATATTACTTCCAGCGATGCTGTGGGCTTGGAAGCGGCTATTAAATGGGTTAAAGAATTGACCCACGAAGTAACGGCCGGCGAGGTTTACGAGGGCACGGTGGTGCGTTTGGAAGACTTTGGCGCCTTTGTTAATGTTCTGCCCGGCCAGGATGGACTGGTGCATGTGAGTGAAATTGCCTATCGGCATGTTAATAAGCCCAGCGATATTTTACACATCGGCGACAAAGCCAAAGTAATTGTTAAAGAGATAGACAGCATGGGTCGGATAAATTTATCCATCAAAGCCCTCTTGGAAAAACCGGAAGGTTATGTGGATCTGCCCCCGCGCGAACGCCCGCCTCGTAGAAGTTTTGGCGGCGGTGGACATGGCGGAGGTCGTGGCCGATAAAAATAAAATTATATAAATTGGTTGTAGAGACGCCCCTCCGCCAGCTGGCGGAGGGGCGTCTTTGTTTTTCCCCTCCTTATGGAGGAGGGGCGAGGGGTGGTGTAAAATTAAAGGTTTGATTTTTTTGTCCATTCGTGGTTGAATAATTAGACGCCGGAGTGATGAAATTGGCAGACATGCAAGGTTTAGGACCTTGTGCTCGCAAGGGCTTGTGGGTTCGAGTCCCACCTCCGGCACTGATCGTTAGG
>JBBUBK010000047.1:0-8964 GCA_038058265.1 Patescibacteria group bacterium | reverse complement strand
TTGACGCGCCTTGGTGGCCGAATGATAGCGGAGAACGTTGGACAATTACACTTTGGGATGTTATACGCCAAAATGAGGGCAGTAAGAATGAACAAATAAAAATGGAAAAGGCCGACATGTTGTATCCTATTGATATTTTAGAAAATAAAGGCAAATGGCTTGTTTTGGATGGATTACATCGTTTGGCTAAAGCATACAAACATGGACAAGAAAAAATTAAGGTGAGAATTATTCCACGAGAACGACTTTCGGAAATTCTTACAGGTGACCCGATTGAGTTACCAGATCATCAAAATTAGCCATCCACGTTTTAATATCACCTCACCCTCTCCGCCAAAAACACCCTATACAATAGGGTGTTTTTAATATATGATTAAGGAGTAAACATTAACTATTAAATATGACCAAACAAACAGCGTTTTTAGCCACAACGATATCGCTCGTAGCCATCTTATCGGGCGCGGTGGGTTTTTTGTTTTTAAAATCTCCCTCGCCCCAAATCGGTGAACCACCGACCGGTCTGACAATTAAAGTAAAAGCGTTTTTTAGCAATAATAATTTAGATCCGGAGGTTACTTGTGTTAAAGTCTTTCCGGTGGATCGGGAAATTTTAAAAACTCCGGCAGTGGGCCTGGCGGCTCTGCGGGAACTTATTGCCGGTCCGACCAGCGCGGAAAAAAGAATGGGATATGGCACAGTAATAAATCCCGGTGTAGTCGTACAAAAATTAACCATTGAGAGTGGCGTAGCCAGCGTGGATTTTAATGAAGAGTTGGAACGGCAGGTAGGGGGCTCATGCCGGGTGTCGGCTATTAGGGCGCAAATAGAGGAAACGCTAAAACAATTTTCTACAGTTAAAGAAGTTATTATCTCTATTAACGGCAGAACCCAAGATATTTTACAGCCTTAAATTTTGCGTCGTTATATGACTCAACCAAAAATCTGGGATGTTGTAGTTGTTGGCGGTGGGCCGGCAGGCATGATGGCCGCCGGTCGAGCGGCGGAACTGGGCCGTTCCGTTTTGTTGTTGGAAAAAAATACAACTTTGGGCAAAAAGAATTTGCCGCCTAAAGAGCAAAATCGATTATAATTTTACTAGCGAGTTTTGCCCGCTAAAAACTTGAAATCGTCCTTTCCGCTCCGGTTCAGGGCGAGACGGGCGGAAGGGGGGTGTGGGGGGAATTCCGCCCGCCCTACAAATTTTGGGCGAAATCAGTTCGAATTTTTTCGAACGCACACCGCCTTCGCCCGCCGTAGCGGGCTTCGGCGTGATGAAATATCTCGTTCTCGCTGGAATGTTTGAATTAAAAACAGCCTTTTCGGCTGTTTTTAGTTAGTTGATGACCAGTTGATTACCATTGCGAATCGTGGTAAAATAATGGTATATGAACGAAAAGGAACAAAAAAATCTCGGGGCATTTTATACGCCGGAGCACACGGTTGTATATATGGTCAATAAATTGACCAATTTTAATGCTGGAAGTAAATTATTGGAGCCGAGCGGTGGCGATGGTGCTTTTGTTTCGACAATATTAAAGAATAAATTATTGGAACCGGAACAAATAACGGTTTGGGATATAAATCCGAAAGTTAAAAGTTATTTAGAAAAATTAGGAATAAAAAATATCATTATCAAGGATGCTCTGTTAGAGACAAATTTTGCCGACGATTCTCTTTTTAGAGGCGAAGAGTTTTCCCACATTATCGGCAATCCGCCCTATCTAAACAAACAAAGCGACTATATTAAAAAAAACAAACATAAGTTAGGCCAAGTTTTTGAAGAAATTGGCGCCAACGACACTTATGCCATGTTTTTGTATTTGAGTTGTAAATTATTAAAATCAAATGGCGAGCTGTGTTTAATTGTTAGCGATACTTACTTAACATTGGGAATCCACAAAAAATTGAGGAAGTTTTTATTAAAAAATTACACCATTAATGAAATAACGCTTTGTTCCAAAAAATTATTTAAGGATAGCGGCGCTTTGGTGAATACTAGTATAATTTATTTAACGAATAAAAAACCGTCCGCCAGTCACTTTATTGTTTTTAATGATTGCCGAGAAAATGAAGTAAATAATTATAATGGCAAAAAATATCAAACAATCCAAAAAAATGTTTTAATTTACCCCGATTATGTATTTGATTTTAACGGTGGAGCTAAATTACTTGGTAAAATTAGCGCATCCGAAAAGATGGTTAATTATTTAGACGGTGGACTTGGGATGCATACGACTGATAACAATAAATTTTTAGCTATTGCCGATTACAACGGTATACAGCATGCCAAGAATAACGGTATAGATCAAAAAATTTCCCTCAAAAATATTGACGGTAAAAAATGGAAATTTTATCACAAAAAAGGCGGAAATATTAAATATTATTTACCGGCCGAATATGCCATAAAATGGGACAAGGAATCGGTGACCCGCTATAAAATGCCACGCAATTTTAATATCAACGAAAATCGTCGCGGTTTTATCATTTCCGGCATCTGCTCAAATTTATCCGCCCGTTTGTCAACGGTTGGGGCGCTTTGGGAAAGCAATAAAGCAATGTGTTTTTTTCCCAAAGACCCCAAAAAATACTCGCCGGAATTTTTTGTTGGTGTTTTAAATAGCGAGGTTTATAACAAAATGATTAAATTACTCAATCACACCAATTCTTTACAAATTAGAGACATCAAAAAATTACCGATGCCCGATTTTAGAGATAATGATATAAAAAATATAGCCGTTGTTTCTCAAGATATTGTCAATAGATTAAAAACAAATTTAAACTACAACTTTGAACACGAACAAAATCAAATAAACAAAATTGTTGAAAAATATTTTAATTAAGATGCTTAATAAAAATAAAGAAAAATCCAACCGAGCCCAAGCCGACTATTTTGAGCTCTTGGTTTGTCAGTATATCTGTCATTTGTATAATATTACTTTTTCTTATAGTGAAGATTTGGCCAAATTATCCAATCAGGTATTGGCCAAGCTGGATGGTAGAGAAAGATTGAAATTACAAAATGATAATTTTATAAAAATTCAACCGGAAATCAAAAAAATATTAGATTGGGAAATATCCAAAAAAGGTAAAATTATTTGCGTTATTTGGACCGGTCGGCATTTTGTTATTGAACAATCAACCTCCGATGTTGACGCCGAGCATATAACTAAAAAGAAAACGAGATTTTCTATAAAATCAATCGCTAAATCCGGCACTGGCACGCTAAAAAATCTTGGACTAAGAAAATTAGAGAAGTGGTTTGGTTTTGATTTTACAAAACAACAAAATGAAATGTGGAAAAAATTGCAAAATTACATTTTTAAAACCACCGGCAAGAATACTCACCAGCGCGGGGAACTGAAAAAGCTGGCCAAGAAAAATAAGAAATTATCAAAATGGGCGCAGGATAACGGCAGGAAATATCAAATTTTATTAAACAAAATTTGTTTTGAAGCATTTAACAACCTTTCGCTTAAAAATAGAAAAGAATTTTTGGATTTTATTACCGATTGTTTTGACGAGGATTTGTATGTGATTATCGTCAATAACTCCGGAGTGGTAATTTCTAAGCCGACAGAAAAACAAACAGCAATGAAAGATAAAATAATTGCCAAAAGAGATGGCAGCTCCGATGTTGGTTATGCTATCTACATCAACAAAACCCCAACTTACAGAGTTCAAACCAATAATACTAACGGCATTGGTATCAGCGCTTTTTGTCAGAGAATATTTTTGATATAATAATGAAATCTCCTTCTCAAATCTTGAAAACCAAATTCGGTTATGAATCGTTTCGGTTTAATCAAGAAGAAATTATAAAAACCATCTTGCAAAAACGCGACGCGTTTGTTTTGATGCCCACTGGCGGCGGTAAATCGCTCTGCTACCAAATCCCGGCTTTATTGTTTGACGGGGTGACAGTTGTGATTTCACCCCTGATCGCTTTAATGAAAGATCAGGTTGATGCCCTCCGTTTAAATGGTATTAAAGCGGCTTACATAAACTCTTCGCTGGACAGCGAGGAAATTTTCGATATTTATAAACAATTGAATAATAATGAAATTAAATTGCTTTATGTTTCGCCCGAACGATTGCTCGGCAATAATCAACAGTTTATAGTTTTTTTAAGAGATTTAAAAATTTCATTGTTTGCTATTGATGAGGCGCATTGCATTTCTCACTGGGGTCATGATTTTAGGCCTGATTACCGCATGCTTTCTTCGTTAAAAAGAGAATTTCCAGATGTGCCGACAATCGCTTTAACCGCCACGGCGGACAAATTGACCCGTGATGACATCTTGAATAAACTGCGGCTAAAAAATCCCGCTGTTTTTACATCCAGCTTCAATCGTCCAAACATTCACTATTCGGTCGAGTCAAAACGGAAGATGTATGATCAAATAGTTGCCTATCTAAAAAAACACCGGAACGATTCCGGTATTATTTATGTTTTATCGCGGAATTCCGCGCAAAAGATGGCTGAAAAACTAAAGGTTGACGGTTTTTCCGCCAAACCATATCACGCCGGCTTAAACAGTGAAAAAAGAAAAAAACATCAAGAGTTATTTATAAAAGATCAAATTAAAATAATAGTTGCCACGATTGCTTTTGGCATGGGAATAAACAAATCCAATGTGCGTTTTGTCATTCATGCCGATTTACCCAAAAATATAGAGAGCTATTATCAGGAAACCGGCCGGGCCGGCCGCGACGGCTTAAAAAGCGAAGCTATCTTATACTACAGCGGCGGTGATGTGCTTAAATTAAAAAAATTCGCGATGGTGGAAGATAATCCGGAGCAAACACGCGTGATGTTGCGTAAACTTTCGCAAATGGCCGTTTTGTGCGAAGCCAACGCTTGCCGGCGCAAAGCCATCCTCAATTATTTTGGCGAGGAAGCGCCGGATCAATGCGGCAGCTGCGATGTTTGCCTGACTATCCGCGAAAAATTTGACGGCACTATTATCGCTCAAAAAGCATTGTCGGCCGTGGCACGTTTGGGAAATAAGTATGGGCTGACGTATGTGGTGGATTTTTTACGCGGCTCAAAATCTGAAAGAATCTATGAGAGTCATAAATCGTTAAAAACCTATGGTATTGGCAAAGATATCTCCAAAGATGATTGGTTTCGTTATTTTAAGGATTTAATTTCATTTAATTACCTCAAACAAATCGGCAGTGAATATCCGATTTTAATGTTAACGGAAAAAAGTCGGGGCGTGCTTTTGGGAAAAGAAAAAGTTTTTCTAGTTAAAACCGCCGCTAAAAAAGAGGCGGCTTTGGAAGATTTGGCCTATGAACAAAAATTGTTTGATGGGCTTAAAACCGTGCGTCTTGATTTGGCGCGTAAAGAAAATGTGCCGGCTTATCTTATTTTCTCCGATGCCACCTTACTGGAATTGGCCACGTATTTGCCGCAAACCATGGAAGAAATTAGAAAAATTTCCGGATTTGGCGAGATTAAATTAGCAAGATATGGCAAATTTTTTCTTAAGGCGGTGGTTGACTACTGCTCCCAGCATAAACTTGTTTCCAAAATTATTGAAAAAATTCCCAAGCGCTAACGCGGCAGAAAAGTGTAAATAAATTTAATCATTTCGCTCACTCATTTCGTATATGAACCAGACAAAAATTTGGGAGGTGGTGGTTGTGGGCGGCGGGCCGGCGGGCATGATGGCCGCCGGACGGGCGGCGGAAGCAGGCCGGTCTGTTTTATTGTTGGAAAAAAATTCAACTTTGGGCAAAAAGTTATTATTAACCGGCGGGGGCCGTTGTAATTTTACCAACAACAAGCCAACCTTGCGCGCCATGCTGGCGGAGTATGGCCCCAGCGCCAAATATCTATTTTCCGCCTTTTCTAAGTTCGGTCCAACCCAAACCATAGAATTTTTTAATCATTTGGGCGTAAAAAGCAAAGAAGAAAGTGGGGGGCGGGTTTTTCCGGCCAGCGATAAAGCGGAAACAATACTAAACGCGCTTATAAAATATTTAAAAGATAACAAAGTAAAAATTCAAACTTCGGCCACAGTAGTGAGTGTTGATTTTAATGAGTCGGATAAACTTTTTAAAATTAATTTACAAAACGACCAACCGGTTCTGTCCAAAACATGTATTGTGGCCGTGGGTGGAAAAGCCCAGCCTCAGACCGGCTCCACCGGCGAGGGCTTTAGTTGGCTAAAAAAATTTGGCCATAAGATTATTCCCAGCCGGCCGGCCCTGGTGCCAATAAAATTAGCCGATGCCTGGGTAAAAAATTTATCCGGCGTGGTTTTAAAAAATGTTGGCCTGTCAATTTCTGGCAGGAAAAAATTATTGAGCGTGAGTGGGAATTTATTATTTACCCATTTTGGTATAACCGGCCCCATGGTTTTAAACGCCAGCCGGAAAATCGGCGAGTTATTAAAACAGGGTCAAGTTGTTTTGGGTTTAGATCTGTTGCCCGGGTTAAACGCCGGGGAATTAAGACAAAATCTACAAAAATTATTAATTGTGGAGAGTAATAAAAAAATAAAAAATTCTTTGGGGCGCATTATTCCACAAGCGCTGGTGCCGATAGTATTAAATTTAGCGGAAGTTGATGGAGAAACTTTTAACCACAGTCTGGCCAAAGAGGCGCGGCAAAAATTGTTAGCGGTAATAAAATCATTGCCGTTGCACGTTAGTGGTCTTTTGAGCGACGAACAAGCGTTTTATTCTTCCGGCGGTGTGGCGCCGGCGGAAGTAGATTTTAAAACTATGACCTCGCGTTTGGTGTCAAATTTATTTATTATCGGCGATGCCTTGGACATAGAACGCCCTTCGGGCGGATACAGCCTTCAATTGTGCTGGACCACAGGGTATATTGCCGGCAGTAATTGTTTGGATGTTTAAAAAGTGCTATCATACATATGATAGTTAAAAGTATTATATAAGATTTTTTATGTACTCATCCCGCATCCCGTCCAAAGCCAAAAGAGTTTTTAAAGGACAAATTTTTGAAGTGTGGCAATGGCCGCAAAAAATGTACGATGGCAGCCAGCACACTTTTGAAGCCTTGCGACGACCCAACACCGTGGAGATTGTGGCCGTGACGGGGAATAAAATTATCATTCAGCGCCAAAGTCAGCCGCACAAACTCCAGCCGTACCTATCTTTGCCTGGTGGCCGGTGCGAGGCAGGCGAGACGCCTTTGGAATCAGCCAAGCGTGAATTTTTAGAAGAAACCGGTTATGTATCCAAAGACTGGGTTTTATTTAAGGAGGAAAAACCAGTGGGCAAAATAGATTGGACGATTTATACTTATATCGCTCGGAATTGCGTTTTTAAACAGGCGCCGCATTTGGACGCGGGCGAAAAAATTTCTTTGCGTTTTATTGATTTTGAGAAATTTTTGAAATTACCCGAAGATTCTTTATATGTAGGTGGTGTTGATTTAACTCGTGATATGGTGAGGGCGCGTTTTGATCCTAAATTTAAAAAAGAATTTAAGCGGTTAATTTTTAAAAAATAATTTATGCCACGCCTTATTTTTGACATAGAAACCATCGGCGATAATTTTGATGAGATGGATGAAGCCACCCAGCACGCTTTAACACGCTGGATTGAGCGTGAAGCCAAGGATAAAGCCAGTTATGAAAAAGATTTAGCCAGAGTAAAAGGCGAGATGGGGCTTTCGGGACTTACCGGCCAGATTGTGGCCTTAGGTCTTTTGGATGATGCCAAAAACCAGGGCGCGGTATATTATCAGGCGCCAGGAGAAAAGTATGAAGATTTTGAGGAAGAGGGGATTAAGTTCCGCCAGCTGGATGAGGCCGAAATGTTAAAACAATTTTGGAAAGTGGCCGAAAAATACGATGAGTTTATAAGTTTTAACGGCCGGGGTTTTGACGCGCCGTTTATGATCACCCGTTCGGCCGCGCATAAAATTCGCCCGACCAAGGATTTAATGTCCAACCGTTATGTTAACAATCAGCGGTTTGGCGCCTTGCATATAGATTTATTTGACCAACTGTCTTTTTATGGCGCCACCATGCGCAAAGGCAGTTTGCATTTGTGGTGCCGGGCGCTGGGCATAAAAAGTCCCAAAGAAGACGGGGTTAGCGGGGGAGATGTGGGCGAACTCTTTAAGGATAAAAAATTCCAAGAGATTGCGCGATATAATGTGGGCGATCTGCGCGCCACCCGCGAACTCCACGACCATTGGCAAAAATATATTAGGGTTTAAGTTTGTTTGCTTTGGGGGCTGGTTTGTGCTAAAATATCCCCATTGATTTTTACGCTATGTTTGAGGTTTTAGGACAATTTTGGTACACTTTTTTGCTGCAGCCCTTGTTTAACGTGCTAATCTGGCTTTATAGCCATGTGGCCGATGGTAATTTGGGCTGGGCCGTTATCTGGATGACGGTCTTTTTGCGTATTTTGCTTTTGCCTTTAACCATTATTTCCGAACGCAATGCCGTCCGCCAGCAAGAGGTAGAAGAAGAGGCCTACAAAACAGCCAAAGTTTTTAAGGGCGACCAGGTTAAACAAAATGAGGAAATTCGTAGGATAATGAAAAAGAAGCGCATTTCCCCTTGGGCCAAAGTGCTTACTTTGCTTATTCAATTATTAGTCTTGGTTTTGCTTTATCAGGTGTTTGTTAAGGGGATTACCGGCGACAAGGTGATTAAATTGCTTTATTCAGGCATTGACTTTCCGGGCAAGATTGATGTTCTTTTTTACGGCTATGACATCGGCCGGGTGCATGACAGTTTATGGGCGGCCGTAGCCGCGGTTTATTTATTTTTGTCCATTCTTTGGGAACGCGCCGGCGACAAGCATTGGCAGACTTCGGAGATTACTTTTCTCTTTATTTTCCCGCTTTTTACCTTTTTTGCCTTGTGGTGGCTGCCGATGGTAAAGTCACTGTTTATTTTGACAACTATGATGTTTTCTGATATCATTAGTTTAATCCGCCGTATCATTTGGCCAGTTAAAAAGACTTAA
>JBBUBK010000046.1:11353-15226 GCA_038058265.1 Patescibacteria group bacterium | reverse complement strand
TTACTGTCTTATCGGCATGACGATATATAAATAACTATTGTCGTCTTTGGGGGCGAGGATACAAGGACTGTCGCCGCTAATAATTTTTATCACCGTCTCATTGGTGTCTATATTATTAAGCCCATCCAAAACATAACGATGGTTCAAAAGCATGGAGTTTTCTTCCCCGGTTATCTCCGCTTCTATTTCCGAAAGATACTCGCCGGTCTGGGTGCTGGTGGAAGAAATACCGATGGTGGCGCGCGAGGTGTTTAAATCCATGGAAATAGCGTTAACGCCGGTAGTGGTAAAAAGCGAAGCGGCTTTAATTTCTTTTATCATCTGGCGGGTGGAAAATTCGGCGGTGGTTTTAAATCCCTTGGGGATAATTTGGGTGTAATCCGGATACTGGCCGTCCACCAGCCGGGACACCAGCTGAACATTACCATAGTTTAAAACAATCTGATTATCATTAACCAAAAGCCGGGCGTTGGTTTCGGCCTCCGGGCCCTCGGCTAAAGAAAGAATGTGGTTGATTTCCATCGCGGCCCGACCGGGCATAATTACTTTAATTGCGTCATTGCCCTGGATTAGTTTGATCTTTTTTTCCGCCAAACGATAACTATCGGTGCCGGCCAAAACCAACTCTCCCACAACACCTTGATTGAACCCCAAAAACATCCCGGCCAACTCCGGCCTAATATCGTTTTTAGCCAAAGCCGGCATCACCTGGGCCAGGGCTTTTTTAAAATCAGCCGCGTCCACCACAAAACCTTTTTCACCCTCGGCGGCGGGAATAACCGGAAACTCCTCGGCTGGAGAACCTTTAATTTTGGTGGTGGATTTGCCGCAAACCACTAAAAGCTCATTATCCTTTACCTCTAAATCAACTTTTTCATCAGACAATAGGTTAACAAAGTCAGCTAAAGTCCGGGAGGGCACGGTAAAAGATCCAGGGGCTTCTATTTTGGATCTTAAATTAACCACAATCGCCAGTTCCAGGTTGGTGGAAATTATTTCTACTTTTTGTTCACCAGCTTTAATTAAAACATTTCCCAAAATCGGCAAATTCACATTCTTGGTGGCGACCCCACTAACCAAGGTTAGGGCGTTGGCTAAATTTTCTTTGGTGCAGGAGAGCTTCATAGTGATTTATGTATATATATAAATAATAGTAATAATAAGGCGGTGGACAGTGGGGATAAAATTACAGCGACCTTATTTTAAAAAGGAAAAATAATTTTTGGCCTGTGGATGAAAATTTATAAAGTGCGGAGAAAGGGTGGGGATAGTTTTGGCCGGTGATTTTTTCTGTGGACTGTTTTTAATTTCTGTGGGCAAGGTGTAGATAAATAGTGGTGGTTGTTAAGTTTTTATTAAGCGGTTATTAACAGCTTATTAACATTTAAACGTTGTTTATGTACAGCCGTTGTTTTATTAGTTCTATTTCTTGTTTAAGTTTTAAGTCGTTTTCTATTTCGTTTAAAATTTTGGTGTGCGCGTGCATGGCGGTGGTATGGTCGCGTCCACCCAGCTCATCGCCAATAGCCGGGTAGGACATTTTTAATTCTTCACGCAATAAATACATAATAATTTGACGTGGAAAAGACAATTTTTTCTCCCGGCTTTTGCCCAAAACATCATCCACGGCCAAATTATAAAACTGTCCCACCGCTTCCACTAATTGGTGCGGGGTCAGCGAGCGGCGCATGGAGCTGGCTTCAAGCGATGAAAGCAGGGCCTTAATGGAATCACTGGAAGGCATGATGTTTTTAAGCTGGTGATAAACAATAATTTTATTAAGCGCGCCCTCCAATTCACGAATGTTGTTTTGGACCGTGGCGGCAATGGTTTGGACGAGCTTCTCCTCTAAGCTAAAGCCTTTTTCCAAACATTTTTTTTGTAAAATGGCCACGCGGGTCTCAAAGTCCGGAGCCACCACGTCGGCAATCATCCCCCACTCAAAACGCGATTTTAAGCGGTCTTCCAGAGCCGGAATGGCCTTGGGCGGCCGGTCGGAAGTTAAAATTACCTGCCTGTTTTGCTGGTGCAGTTCGTTAAAAGTATGAAAAAACGATTCCTGGGTGCCGGCCTTGCCAGCTATAAATTGAATATCATCAATTAATAATAAATCAATATGGCGGTAGCGATTTTGAATTTCGCGCGCCGTGTTGTCTTTAATTGAAGAAATAAAATCGTTGGAAAATTTTTCGGCGCTGGCATACACAATATTGATGCCCGGATTATTTTTTAAGAGCTGATTGCCGATAGCCTGAATCAGGTGGGTTTTGCCGAGGCCCACCCCACCATAAATAAATAAGGGGTTATAAGCTTCGCCGGGTTTGTTAACTACGGCTTGCGCGGCGGCGTAGGCCAGCTCCGATCCGCGCCCCACCACAAAACTTTCAAAGGTGTATTTAGGGTTAAGTACAAAGTTGGAGCCGGTGGCCATAGTTGATATTGGCCGGGCGGCAGCCGAAGTCTCACTCGAGGCCGGTTTGGCCATAGGGTCGGAAGATAGCCCCTGTTCCATGACATTTTTAATATTGTCTATTTTGTACTCCAATTTTTTAACAGGCTTGGCGGTAATTCTTTCCACGGACTTAATGATGGAGCTGTGGTATTTTTTTTCCAGCCAGGCGCGGTTAAAAGTGTTGGGCACGCAAACCAAAACGCAACCATCCTGCCAGGAAATAATGCCGGTGCTTTTAAACCAGGTGATAAAATTGGCTTTGGAAATGGAGAGTTCAAGTTCCGCCAGGACAGACTGCCAGAGTTCGTGATTATTCATAGGTTAGGTTGAGGGAAGAAGTATTAAGTTTGTATAAAGTTAGGATATTTTAGCACAGTCTAGTTTATTTAAAAATGAGTCCAACCGTCAAATGTGGGTAAGTTGTGGAAAAACTGTGGACAAAGTTTTTAGCTGGGTATATTTGACTTTTAAAGTGGTATTAGGTATACTATTTTTTACTCCATTATTTTTAATTTGGCAAGGTATGTCTACTAAAAGAACCTATCAACCAAAAAAACGCAAACGCGCTCGCTCTCACGGCTTTATGTCCAGAATGAGCACTAAACAAGGTCGGAAAGTTTTAGCCCGCCGCCGCAAAAAGGGGCGCAAGAAGCTTACTGTTTCGGACGAACGCAAAGGCAAGCTTTTGAGAAAGAAGCAATAAACAAAACCAAAACGCATAGCATAGTAGAGACGGGGCATGCCCCGTCTCTACGTGTTTATGGTATAATATCACTGTTATGTTTCCCAAAGACAACCGTTTATCCAAAGTTAGGGACTTTAATCTTTTAATGAAATATGGCCGCTGGCAAAGAGGCCAGTTTTTGGATATAAAAACGTTGGAATTAGACAAAGTAAGGGCTTATTGGCCTAAAAAAATTGATTTGGAAAAGTTTGAAAAACAGCTAAAGTTAGCCATTTCTGTGGGGTTAAAGGTGTCTAAAAGTGCGGTTAAGCGTAACCGGGCCAAGCGACAAATAAGGGAGTATCTGCGTCCCCTGCTTCGGGGTGGCAAAATAAAAGAAGGTTTTTATATTTTGATTAATGCCAGGGCCGAAGTGCTTACTAAAAACTTTACTGAAATTAGCCAAGAAGTGGAACTATTATTACGCCGGTCAAATTTATTTTTAGAATAATATTTCCATGAGCAAGCTGTTTAAATTTTTTTTATCTCTGCCTAAAAAGCCAATTATTTGGCTTATTAAAATATATCAGAAAACAGTCTCTCCTGATCATGGTTTAATCAGGGGCTTGTTCCCCCAGGGCTACTGCCCCTATCATCCCTCTTGCAGTGAATATGGTTCCAAAGTTATTGAAAAAAATGGTTTATTAATCGGTGTGCCCAAAGCCCTGTGGCGGATTTTAAGATGCAACCCCTGGAG
>JBBUBK010000046.1:3833-11253 GCA_038058265.1 Patescibacteria group bacterium | reverse complement strand
ACGCAATTTTTAATTGAGATGTCGGCCGGCTCCGGCGCCATTATCGGCGATACCTTTGAAGAAATCGCCGAAGTTATACACAACTCTAAACTAAAAAAATATAACATTGGCGTTTGTTATGATACCCAACATGGTTTTGCCAGCGGGTATGATATTAGAAGCAAAGAGGCCGTGGCGGAAACTTTTAAAAAATTTGACCAAACCATTGGCCTCTCCAGATTAAAACTTTTTCACTGCAATGATTCGCTCACGGAACTTGGTTCACATAAAGACCGGCACGCGCATTTGGGGGAGGGATTAATTGGCAAAACCGGGTTTGAAGCTTTGCTTGCTTATAAAAAATTTAAGGATTTTAGTTTTATTTTGGAAACCGCGCCGGAGAAAGTGACCGATGATTTAAAATTATTAAAAAAGATAAGAAAAAAATTGGTTAAATAAAATTATTTCAATAGCCTTTCTTTAAGCCACCGCATTACCTTGCGGTTTTGAATAGTGACAGCGATGGTATCTTTAACTTCCGGCCGGTTTAAATTTTCTTCTACCTTGGGGTCGTGGTTATAGGCGTGGGCGATGGTTTCTATTTCTTCCTCAACTTCTTTGGGTTCTACTTTAATATTGTTTTGCAGGGCCAATTCGCGCGAGATTAAGGCGGCTTTAACCCGTTTTTCGGCCGACTCGGTGAAATCTTTAAAGATTTCTTCCTCGGTCTTTTTTAAATCTTTAAGATATTTTTCCATTTCAATGCTCTGCTGCTGCAGGCCGTGTTTTAATTCATGGAACATTTTTTTCTTTTCGGAGTCAATTAAAATTTTAGGGATTTCACCAAATTCACTACTGCCAATTAATTCTTCCAAAATCGCCACTTCCACTCGCTGGTCTTCTTTTTGGTTGGCTTCTTTGGTTAAGTTGTCTTTGAGCAAGCCTTTCATGGTGGATAGATCTTTTTGACCCAAGCCTTTGGCAAATTCATCGTCAATTACCGGATATTGCAGTTCAAAAACATCTTTAACTTTTACTTTCATATCCACATTTTTGCCAGCCAGATGTTTTTGATAATGTTCGGCCGGAAATTTAAGCGCGAATTCTTTGTCGTCGCCCACTTTAAGACCAATCAGCTGTTCGGCAAAGCCGGGAATATAATGAGGCTCGCTTAAGTAAACCTGGTGATTTTTGGCCCCGCCGCCTTCCACCGGCACCTTATCTATAAACATGTCCAGATCCACCACAATCTTATTTTCTTTGTCCGCTACGCCGTTCTTAGCCACCTCTTTGGCCCGCATTTTTTTAAGATCCTCCATAACTTTGTTTATTTCTTCTTCGCCCGCTTCTTTTTTTCCGCCAAAGGCGGATCCGCCTTTGGCGGATACTTTAATTTTTTCCAAAGCGGCCAATTTAACGCTGGGAAACAAAGCGGCTTTGGCTTTAAAAATCAAATCATTGTCCGGCGCCATTTTTTCTATAACAATTTCCGGGTGGCCCACGGTGGATAATTTTTCTTTTTGAACAGCTTCAAAATAATTGCCTTCCACAATGGATTGCAAAGCCTCTTCCAAAATTTTAATGGCGCCCAGCTGTTCTTTAACCATGGCATAAGGCGCCTTGCCCGGCCTAAAGCCCTTAATGGCGGCGCGTTCGGAAAGCCGGACAGCGGCCGCTTCCAGATTTTTTTGGTAATCAGCCGGGGCCACGGTAATGGTAATTTCCACCTCGGACTTACTGGGATTTTTTAGTTCGTAGTTCATACTTGACAAAATTAGAAAAAATGTGTATATTATTGTGTTTAGTGCACTTTCAACCAACGGGGCTTGCCCCCTTATTAAGGAGGAGCGATGAAGGAATTTTTGAAACAGAAAGAAGTGAAGAGGGTGCTCGCCAGGATCCGGCGAGCCGTGAGCAGGCGTGATGATAAAGCCCATCATCGGGCATGCGGCGAATATCACGATATGTGCTCGAAGCATTTGTTGGCTTCGGCGCATCAGGACATGGCGATTCTCTACAGAGAGATTGCCAGAGTGATTCAGTTTGCCTGCAAAGAGCGAGAGGATGCCGAAGCGAGGCGAGCGCAAAAGTAGTTCACAAGTAGGGGGGGGTAGTTTCGGCGGGTCCATCTGGATCCGCCGATTTTTTTATTTTAGTAACAATCCAACTATTAATAGCGCCACAATATTCGCTACCTTAATCATGGGGTTAATAGCCGGGCCAGCAGTATCTTTGTAGGGGTCGCCCACAGTGTCGCCGGTTACGGCCGCCTGGTGCGCGAAAGATCCTTTACCGCCGTAGTTTCCTTTTTCAATATATTTTTTAGCGTTGTCCCAAGCCGCGCCGCCGGTAGTCATGCTGATGGCGACAAAGAGGCCGGTAATAATAGTACCCACGAGTAAGCCGCCCAAGGCTTCCACGCCCAGGAGCCAACCCACCAAAATAGGCGCCAGCACGGGAATAAGCGCGGGCAAAGTCATTTGGCCGATAGCGCCTTTGGTCACTATATCCACCGCCTTGCTATAATCGGGCTTGGCCGAACCCTCCATGATGCCCGGAATTTCTTTAAATTGCCGACGGACTTCCTCTACCACCTGGCCCGCCACTTTACCCACCGATTCCATGAGCATGGAGCCGAATAAGTACGGGAGCAAGGCGCCGATAAATAAACCGGCTAAGACCTTGGGGTCGTTAATTAAAAATTTTACGGTTTCGGGAAGTTTGTGGGTGAAATCAGCAAACAGCACCAGCGCCGCCAAGGCCGCGCTGCCAATGGCATAACCTTTGGTGACAGCTTTAGTGGTGTTGCCCACGGCGTCCAAGGGGTCGGTGATGTCGCGCACTTCTTGCGATAATTCGGCCATTTCGGCGATGCCGCCGGCGTTGTCGGTAATCGGGCCGTAAGCGTCAATGGTTACGATGATGCCGGTTAAGGAAAGCATGCTTACCGCGGCCACGGCGATGCCGTAGATGCCGGCCAGCCAATAAGAACCTAACATGGCCGCCACAATAATTATAATGGGCAGAACCGTGGATTGCATGGCCACCGCCAGGCCGGTAATAATGTTGGTGCCGTGCCCAGTGGTGGAGGCCTTGGCGATTTTTTTAACCGGTCCAAATTCGGTGGAGGTGTAGTAGTCGGTGATAAAAACCAGCAAGGCGGTTAAGACCAAACCAATAATGGCGGTTAAATAAATTTTATTAACACTGTAGCCTTCCAGTCCGGCCATGAGCCAGCGGGTGAGTGGATAAAAACCCACTAAAGCCAAAACACCGGAAGCGATTAAGCCTTTGTACAGCGCGTTCATGACATTTTTTGTTTTGCCTAAGCGAATGAAAAAGGTGCCAAGGATGGAAGCGATAATGGATATACCACCCAAGGCCAAAGGATAAATAATTATTTTTTCATTGGCCGGAAAAAGCAAACTGCCCAGCACCATGGCGGCAATAGTCGTGATGGCGTAAGTTTCAAATAAGTCCGCGGCCATGCCGGCGCAGTCGCCCACGTTATCGCCCACATTGTCGGCGATCACGGCCGGGTTGCGCGGGTCGTCTTCGGGAATTCCTTTTTCCACTTTACCCACCAGATCCGCTCCAACATCAGCGGCTTTAGTAAAAATACCGCCGCCGATGCGCGCGAAAACGGAAATTAAAGAACCGCCAAAACCCAAACCGATTAAAGCTGAGGTGTCTTTGGTCAATAAATAAAAACCGGCCACGCCCAAGAGGCCTAGGCCGGCCACCAAGAGGCCGGTGATGGAACCGCCGCGCACCGCCAGGTTCATGGCCGGTTCAAAACCTTTTTTAGCCGCTTCGGCCGTGCGGACATTGGCGCGCACCGAAACGCTCATGCCAATAAATCCGGCTAACCCGGAGAAAACCGCGCCGACCATAAAACCAAAGCCGGTGACCCAGTCTATAAAAAGTCCGATGAGTAAAAAAATAACCACAGCCACGACGGCGATGGTTTTGTACTGGCGTTTCATGTAGGCCTTGGCGCCGTCCTGAATGGCGCGGGCGATTGACTGCATTCTTTCGTCGCCGGCCGGCTGTTTATTGATCCAGCTAATAAGGACAACCCCGTACACTACGGCTAAAACTGCCGGGAGCAGGGCTAGAAGCGCGATAACCATAAGGTTTTTGCGGTTAAGAGTAAAATTTTTTTAATTCCAATTCCGATCCCGATCCCGAGTACTCGGGAGGGACGGGATTGATTTTGCCCCCTATGATATGTTAAAATGGTTAAACAGTCAAGCTATGAAATACGGATTTTTGCTAAAGGCTCTTCGGGCCTTAATTTATATCAAGCGATTTTTCTGGTGGCTCGGGACCGGATTTTATTTTGTTTTAGCCAAGATTTTTAGCGGAATCTGGCGGTTTGGCGCTTGGTTAAACTATAAATTTAAGTATTTTTTGGATAAAAGCGGCCTAAACAAGACTGTTGACTGGCTTTTACGGCGGGAAGTCTTGCAGGTCGTTATTTTGGCGGTTTTGTTGGTGGCGGCTATACCCCAAACCAAGCTTTATGCCGGTAAGGATACCTATTTACCCGGCCAAAAGACCATCGCCTATGGCTTAATCGGGGCCGAAGAAGATTATAATTTGGAGGAAGTCTTGCCTGAAACCAATGCCTCCAGCCAAACGGTGCCCTATTGGCGAGAGGGCGCGCTTTTCCAAGAACCCGGTAGTGGTCCGGGTCAAGAGCTGTTGCCTCGTAATCAGGAATTGGTTGGTGTAGTGGCCGGAGGCTCGGCTTTGCACAAGCCTATTTTAATGCCGGGGGCGGTCGTAGGCAGTGTCCGCACTCAACCAATTCAATATAGTGTAGAGCCGGGCGACTCCATTGGCACCATTGCCTATCAGTTTGGCCTCAGCGTGGCCACGATTCTTTGGGAAAACAACCTGACTTTGCGCTCCTATATTCAGCCGGGCCAAAAATTGGTTATTTTGCCCACCACCGGCCTCACGCATAAAGTTAAAAAAGGCGATACTTTTAAAAAAGTCGCTTCTTTGTACGGGGTTAAACCGGAAGAAATCATTAAGTTTAATAAATTTAAAGAAGACGGGACGGATTTAATTGTGGGCGAAAGAATTATGGTGCCGGGTGGTATAAAACCGCAAGATCGGGCGGTGGCCAGGGTGCCGGTTAATTACGGCAGTTTAATCCGAGCGGCAACTCCGCCGGGTTCTACTCGCGGCGCTTCGGCTTCCGGCTTTATTTGGCCTTCGGCCGCGCGCGTCATTACGCAGTATTTTTCTTGGCGACATCAAGGGCTAGACGTAGCCGGGCCGTATCTTAGCGCCAACTATGCTGCCAAAGCCGGTACGGTGGAACTGGCTCAATGCGGCTGGAATTCCGGTTTTGGCTGTACTGTCCTGATAAATCATGGCGGCGGGGTAAAAACCAGGTATTCCCACAATGCCAAGAATTTGGTAACGCCGGGCCAATATGTGGAGGCCGGCCAGACCATCGCTTTAATGGGTAATACCGGCAAGGTGCGCGGCCGCACCGGCATCCATTTGGATTTTAGGTTATATATTAACGGCGCGCAGGTTAACCCGCTGGGGTATGTACGTTGAAATTTCAAAATCCAAATATCAAATGACAAATTGAAAGTGTTGAATTATGCCCATCAAGGGTGGACAAAAGGGTAGAGAATGTATTATTATACGGTCGTCATGGACACGTGGTGAAGTAGCTAACACGGCGGTCTGCAAAACCGCTATCCATGGGTGCAAATCCCATCGTGTCCTCAACCTAAAACACCCAGCTTATAGTCGGGTGTTTTGAGTCTCCTATTTATAATTTTTTATCCACAGCCCCATTTTTGACAAAATGGTCTGGGGGGGGGTAAGATACAGGATAACACCGCCAACCGGTGATATCTATTTTTAACTTATATTAATATATGTCAAGAGAATCGGGGAGTGGGGCGCCTCCACAACGAGAGACATTTATCAAAGGAAAAGGATTTAAAATTTTTAACACGGAAAATCCGATGGCGATTTTTAATTCCGATAAAGGTAACATGGAATTAAATTTAGAGAATATTAAAAAGGCGGGTTATGAAATTGTTGGTAAGCCCGTTAGAACCAAATCAAGCACTGGTGGCTCAATAAGCGGTGGCGCCAGCCATGAATGGTGCGTAAGTTTAAAACCGGACAAGGAGATGGCCGGTGCGCGTACTTTATTTATTAGGACTCCTCAAGGAGAGGAAGCCGTAGTAGTACATAAGACGTCGCAAGTTTTAGATGGCCGTGAGGTTTGGGCTTCAGCCGATGGCACAGTGGCTATTTTGGACGATGATAATTCTTTGAGAGAAGAAGGGGGTTGGTCTGAAAAGGAAAATAAGGCTTGGTCGGGATCCTGGCCTAATTATGATGATGACCGTGAAGTAGACGCCGAAACAGAAAAGGTATATAAAGCGGCGGTACAAGAAGCAGCCAAAAAATAATTATTTAAAATGAAAACGCTCGGATAAGCTGGGCGTTTTTTGTTTACAATCAGTTTACAATCACGAGGGTCTGCCTTGTTTGAAATATTGTAAACAGATTGTCAACTTAACCTGATAGTGGGTACTAATATTTTTTGCCAAATCGCCGGATTCGGGGTAAAATGTACCTATTATATCTACGATATATACTCATTCGCTCGAAAGTGATTAAACGCATTTAATCACTTTACTCACTCATTTCGTATATGAACAAACTCGTAATCATTGACGGTAATGCCATCGTGCACCGCGCCTACCACGCTATTCCTCCGCTTACGACCAAAAATGGCAAAATGGTGAATGCGGTGTATGGCTTTACGTCCATGATGTTAAAGGTAATTAAAGATATAAAGCCCACTCATGTGGCCGTGACTTTTGATTTGGCCGGGCCGACCTTCCGTCATAAAAAATTTACGGCCTACAAAGCCACGCGGGTTAAAGCCGATCAGGAACTTTATGACCAAATTCCGCTGTGCCATGAAGTGGCTAAAACTTTTAATTTTCCTATTTATGAACAAGCCGGCTATGAGGCCGACGACGCCATTGGCACAATTGTAAAACAGGCCGTGAATAAAGACACGGAAATTTTTATTGTGACCGGCGACATGGATACTTTGCAATTAATCCGTCCGGGCGTAAAAGTTTACACCTTGCGCAAAGGTCTGTCCGACACCGTGGTTTATGATGAAGCAGGGGTAAAGACGCGTTTTGGTTTTGGGCCGGAAATGATGGTGGATTACAAAGCCCTGCGCGGCGATACCTCGGATAATATTCCAGGCGTGCCGGGCATTGGTGAAGTGACGGCGACGGAGTTGATTAAGAAGTTTGGGAGTTTAAAAAGAATATATAAAGCGATAAAAGATAAAAGATATGAGATAGGAGATATTAGAGAGTCGGTGGTGAAGAAATTGTTAGATGGCGAAAAAAGCGCCGAGATGAGTTATGAA
>JBBUBK010000046.1:1320-3733 GCA_038058265.1 Patescibacteria group bacterium | reverse complement strand
CAAAAAATTTATAAAATGTCCGGCCAGGAATTTAATATCGCTTCGCCCCAGCAATTGCGCGAGGTGCTGTTTGAGAAAATGGATATTCCGGCGCTGGGCATTAAAAAAGGTAAAACCGGCCTCTCTACTTCGGCCGATGAGCTGGAAAAATTACGCGGGTTGCATCCGATTATTGATGAGATTAGCAATTACCGCGAACTCTCCAAACTACAAAATACTTATATAGATGTTTTGCCGACATTAATCAACAAAAAAACCGGGCGGATCCACACCACCTTTAATCAAGCCGTCACTGCCACCGGCCGGCTTTCCAGCTCTGACCCCAATTTGCAAAATATTCCCATTCGCACCGAATTGGGCCGGGAAGTCCGCAAGACTTTTATTTCCGAACCAGGCAATATTTTGCTTTCAGCGGATTATTCGCAGATTGAACTTAGAATCGTGGCCTCGCTGGCTGAAGATAAGCGCATGATGGAAATTTTTGAAAAAGACGAAGACATCCACACGGCTACGGCCGCGGCCATAAACGGCGTGCCTTTAAAAGAAGTAACCAAAGAAATGCGCCGGGCGGCCAAAGAAGTTAATTTTGGCGTGCTTTATGGCATGGGCGTGTATGGGCTGTCTTGGCGGGCCGAGATTCCGCCCTATCAGGCCAAGGAATTTATAGAAAAATATTTTAGGGAATTTAGCGGGGTGAAAAAATATATTGAACAAAATTTGGCTTTTACCAAAAAAGAGGGCTACTGCGAAACGCTTTTTGGCCGCCGGCGTTATTTGCCGGAATTAAAATCCGCCAACCACCAGCTCCGCGCCGCCGCCGAACGCATGGCCATTAATCATCCGGTGCAGGGCACAGCCGCGGATTTAATGAAGATGGCGATGATAGATATAAATTCAAAATTGAACAAAATTAAAATGCTTTTGCAGGTGCATGATGAATTGATTTTTGAAGTAAAAAAAGGCACGGAGGACCAAGTGTCCAAAGAGGTTAAAGAGATAATGGAACAGGTGATAAAACTCCGGGTGCCGATTAAGGTGGAGGTGCATAGCGGGCATAGCTGGGGGGAGATAAAATAAATATGATTATCTACATCTACGGCGCGGATACTTTCCGCAGCCGGAAGTACTTGCGCGAGATGGTGGAACAATTTAAAAAGAAACGCGACCCGCAGGGGTATAACGTGGTGTTTGTGGACGCGCAAAAACAGCCGGAGAAAATTTTGGGCGAGATTTTAACCGCTCCTTTTTTGGCGGAAAAAAGAATGATAATTGTAGAAAATGTTTTATCCATTAGCGATAAAGAACTGCTGGCGGGGTTAATGGAAAGAATCGCCAAAGGCAAAACCCCGGAGAGCAATGTGGTAGTTTTTTGGCAGGGAGAAAAGACAAGGAGCGTTTCCGCCAAAGGCGGATCCGCCTCCGGCGGAAAAGAGGCCGGTGAAATGGAAAAGCTTTTAGCCAAAGAAAAATATGCCACCGGATTTGAATTGTTAACCGGCGCGGATTTATCCAAATGGATTGAACAAGAAATAAAGTCCCGCGAGGGTAAAATTAGCTCTTCGGCCGCGCAGTTTTTGGCGCAGAACGTGGGCGGAGATATGTGGCGCCTAAATTCGCTGGTGGATCAGCTGGTGGCTTATACCTCTTCTCCTGGACGGCAAACCCCTTTGCGTTCCCCCTTAGAAAGGGGGAAGGGCGAAGAAATACAGCTGGCCGATGTTCAATTGTTTTTGGAAGAAAAAGTGGATGATAATATTTTTAATATGGCCGAGGCCGTGGCGCGGGGCGATAGGAAAATGGCGTTTAAACTTATTGGGGCGCAACGCCGGGCCGGCGAAGACGAAGGCTATGTATTTAGCATGATTTTGCGGCAGTTTAGAATTTTGGTGGAACTGCGGGATTTGTTTGAGCGGGAGGATAACGCTACCAGCGAGGAGCTGGCCCAAAAAGTTGGCTTGCATCCGTTTGTGGTAAAAAAGAGCTTGCCCATGGTTAAGAAATATAATTTGGAAAAATTAAAAGAACTTTATAGCCGGCTCCTTCAGATAGATATAAAAACAAAGACCGGCCAGGGCGGCCAGTCTTTGTTAGTAGATTTGTTTGTAGGTAAACTTGAGTGATTACTTCTTTAGTTTGTTGACCTTGTCCATTAATCTGGATAATTTGCGGGCGGCGGTGTTTTTTTTAATGGTCTGACGCTTGGCCGCTTTGTCCAGCGCTTTTTGCGCCACGCGGGCAAACTTTAAGGCTTCTTCAAAAGTTTTGGATTTGAGCGCGGCTTTAATCGCTCCGCGAAAAGCGTCTTTGCGTGACTTGTTTAGAAGGGCGCGCTTTTTATTTTGGCGCAGGGCCTTTCGGGCGGCCGGTTTATTTGGCATAGTTTTAGGTAAAAGTTTAATTAATTGAGAGCGTG
>JBBUBK010000046.1:0-1220 GCA_038058265.1 Patescibacteria group bacterium | reverse complement strand
ACCCGCTTGCGGATCTCCATGGCCGACTCTTCTATTTTTAAAGCCCGCAGGCCCTGTAAAACAGTTTGCAGGTAGGCCAAAAAGGAGGTGGGTGACACGATAATGACATGCTTTTCTTTAAAGGCATATTCAATTAAATCGCTGGTATTTATTTTTACCGCGCCCACTTTGTTAATCAGCAAATCGTAGTAGATGCCCTCGGCCGGAATAAACATAAAGGCAAAATCCATGGTGTTTTCTTTGGGTTTGATGTATTTGCTGGTTTCATCAATGCGGTTTTTAAGGTCGTTTTTAAAGGCCTTTTCCAGCTCCTCACGCCGAATGGGATCTTTTTCCACCACGATGCGGTTATAGTTTTCCAGGCTGAATTTGGAGTCAATTGGTATGATTTTCTCTTTTACAAAGACCACCGCGTCCACGATATCGCCGTCCGTAAATTTATATTGCATTTGGTAGCTCCCCGGCGGCAGAACATTTTTTAAAACATTTTCCAAATAATATTCGCCCAAAATACCGCGGTGTTTGGGGTTGTTTAAAGTTTCTTCCAAAGTTTGCAGTTGGTCGGAAAATCCCAAAATTTGTTTGTTGGTTTCGTCCAGCTTGGTAAGTTTTTCGGTGACGTCGGAAATAATTTTGGTGCTCTGGCCGAATTGCGTCTGCATGGTTTTATGAATATTATTTTGCGTTTCGTTAACCAGGCGGCTGGACTCGCTTATTTTTTTCTCCACGGTTTGGTTTAAATCCTGAATCTGGTTCTGGAGCATTAAAAATAAATTCTGGTCGCCTTCCTTGGGCTTGCCCGTTTCCTGTATTTTTTTGTAAAGCAAAAATATTCCGGCCAAAAGAACCAGGGATAAAACCGAGAGAAAGATAAGGATGAATGTTTGCATAAAAAATTGATTAGTGCCCCCAGTACGAATCGAACGCACATCCACCCCTTAGGACGGGGTTGTTTTATCCATTAAACTATAGGGGCTAAAGTTCCTGTAGTTTAGTTTAAAACAAGACTCTTGACAAGGGATAGGTTTCGTGCTAATTTATCCGGTCGCTCTATAAACAATTAGTAATCACATAGGAGGTTCCCTATGCTCCCGCGCATTCGGCCTACGGCCGTCAAGAACGCGGCCTTGAGTCTGGTTGTGCGTTTAGGCGACCAGCCATTCCCGTTCCGTGGTTTCGCAATTGTCCGATGTTTTGTGGATGAGTGGGATGTTATCCAT
>JBBUBK010000045.1:0-6854 GCA_038058265.1 Patescibacteria group bacterium | reverse complement strand
GGTCTGCCTCTTGGCAACCTTACCTCCCAGCTTTTTGCCAATGTTTATTTAAATGTTTTTGATCGGTGGGTAAAACACCGTTTGGTTGTAGAGACGAGGCATGCCTCGTCTCTACGGGTACATTATATCCGTTATGCCGACGATTTTGTATTTTTGTCGCGGGATAAAAACTATCTCTTATCCATTATCCCCAAAATTCAACATTTTTTATCTAATCGATTAAAATTAACTTTACATCCCAATAAAATTATTTTAAAAACACTCTCTTCGGGCGCGGACTTTTTGGGTTGGGTCAATTTTCCCGCGCATCGGGTTTTACGGCGAACCACCAGACGGAGAATGTTTAATCGTTTGCGCGATAATTTCAGTTTGGAATCATTACAGTCATATCTGGGGTTATTGGGGCATGGGCAGACCGTTAAAATCCGAGGAGAATTGCTTTTGGAATCCACCTGGTTAAGAGCTCTTGACTAAAACACCGCTTTACCCTATAATGTAGAAACTTTATCACTCATCAACTCTTCGCTAATATAAGCGAAACTTTTTCCTCCCCGGGCCACCCCAGGGTGCGGGTTGAGAGGTAGTAATAAGGAAAAAATATGGTTAATTTACCGAGCCTCTTAGAGATGCTCAAAGCCGGAGCTCATTTCGGCCACGGGCGTTCGCGCTGGCATCCCAAAATGCAACAGTACATTTTTGGTTTACGCAACGGCGTTCATATCATTGACTTGGAGAAGACGCTGGAACAGCTCGCCACAACTTTGGAGTATTTGCGGACTATGACCGCTAAAGGCAAAACAGTGCTCTTTGTGGGTACTAAGCGCCAGGCGCGTGAGATTGTTAAAATTGCGGCCGAAAGTTGCGGAGCCCCTTATTTAGTGGAACGTTGGATTGGCGGACTTTTAACCAACTTTGACGAATTTAAAAAGAGATTAAAAAAATACAAAGGGCTTAAAGAACAAATTGCCAGCGGCGAAGTTGAGCGTTATACCAAAAAAGAACAGCTCAATATTAAACGGATGGTGGAAAAAATGGATAAGTATTTGGTGGGTCTGTCCAGTTTGGATAAGATTCCGGATGTGCTGTTTATCGCCGATTTGCGCGTGGAAAAAACCGGCGTGGCTGAAGCCAACCGCCTCGGCGTGCCGGTCGTGGCCGTGTGTGACACCAATGTTAACCCGGAAAAAGCTTTGCATATTATTCCGGCCAACGACGATGCCGTCAACTCCATTAAAATGATAGTAAACTTGGTGGCTGAAGCGGTTAAAGAAGGCAAGGAAGATTGGGAGAAAGCCAAGCTGGCCATGGCGGAGGAAAAAGCCAAAGAAGACAAGAAAAACTTGGCGGCTAAAATGGTTTCTGTCCCGGCCGCCGGCAAACCAGTGGTCAGATCTGAGAAACGCCCCGAGAAGGTGATGGAGTCATTGTAAATTAACTTTATCTATATGACTATTAGCGTGGGGGACATTTCCAAATTACGCGAAGTAACCGGCGCCGGGATGATGGATTGCAAAAAGGCGCTGGAAGAAGCGAGCGGCGATCTGGATGCCGCTGGCGATATTTTGCGCAAGAAAGGCATTGTTAAGGCCGCTAAACGAGCTGATAAAATTTCGGCTGAAGGGTTAAGCGCCGTGGAGGCCAAAGGCAGTACGGCCGTGGCGCTGGAATTAAATACTGAAACGGATTTTGCCGCCGGCAGTGATGACTTTAAAAAATTACTTGAGGAAATTACTCAATATCTTTTGGCTAATAAACCCGCTTCTTTTGAGGCCGGTGTCGCCGGCGTCCAAGATAAAATCAGCGCCGCGGTGGCCAAGATCGGCGAAAAGATAACTTTGCGCCGTTTCGCGCTATTGGAAAAGGGCGAGAACGAAGCTTTTGGCGCCTATGTTCACATGGGCGGTAAAGTTGGGGTGCTTACTTTGCTCTCCGGAACTACTGATGAAAATTTGGCCCGCGAAGTAGCTATGCAAGTGGCGGCGGCTAATCCTAAATATGTGGAACGCTCCGAAGTGCCGACCGAAGTGTTGGACAAAGAAAAAGAAATTTTTGCCGAACAGTTAAAAGCGCAGGGCAAGCCGGAGAACATGATAGCCAATATTTTAAAAGGCAAGATGGAAAAATATTACGGCGAGGTTTGTCTGCCGGAACAACCCTTTATTAAAGATGAAGTCAAGACCGTCCAAAAGTTTTTAGACAGCCACGGCGCCGGCATAAAGATTAAAAAGTTTTTCCGTTATGAAGTGGGTGAGGGGATAGAGAAACAAGTTAAGAATTTTGCTGATGAAGTGGCTGAACAAATGAAATAAGCAGGTTATCCACAGCTCCATTTCTTGACATTGTTTTTCTGTGCTATAATAGACTCACTTAATTCATTTTTATTGAAGATGCCTAAATCTTCATATTTAACTTCTAAGTTTATGAAGCAGAAAACAAACCTGCTGGTTTTGTCGTTTTTAATCAGCGGCATCTTGCTCGGGACATTTTTATTTGGCGGTGAGGCTCTGGCTATCGGGCAGGCGCGAATAGAGCCGAATACCAATAATACGGATAATCTCATCGGCGCCGCCAACGCTCGTTGGAAATTCACCATGACCAGCACGGTGGATTTGGCGCGCGGCGATGTTTTGCAATTTTGGTTTCCCAACGCTATTAGTATGATTCCACAGGCCGATCAGTTTTCCGTAACCAGCGCCGACGTCTTCGCCACCACCAGTATTGGTTTATACACCGCGTCCGGAACGGTTAAAAATAAATTAGCCAACCCTTCTTTTGAGAGTGATTTTACTTCTTGGAATAACACCGACTTTAGCGGCGCGGCTACCAGTTCTATTACTACCACCGCCTACCATGGCACCAAGACCATGCAACTGAATAGCGGGGCGAATACCGACTATGCTTTGGCCTCACAATCAGTAGTGGTGTCCACCGGCACCCAATACACCCTAAGTTATTATGCCCGCGGCGCCACCGGCACCACACCCAGCGCCAGAGTACTATTGCAACAATTTGACCCGGGTTGTACCGGCGGATTCAACGGTTTTTATTATAATTTTGTCAGTTCCAGCTGGGCCTGCGCGGATGCCAGCCTGGCCTCATTTTTCGCCTCCACTTCGCCTTATATCGCCACTAACACTTTAACCGCCGCTTTTCAACGCTTTAGTCGTACCTTTAATACCACCAATACCACTACCTTGACTATTGCGTTGATGGCTGGCGGCGAGGCCGCTTATGCCTCTCAGATCGTCTTGTATGACGCCGCGCAGTTGGAAGCCGGCGCTTCAGCCACGAGTTTTCTTATCGGAGCCGGACCGGATACTTTGGGTGTGGCCCAAGGCTCGCCAAATGTGGTCTACGGCTATGTCACTTCCACCGTCCCGAGCAGTACGCAATTTTCCGTCACCATTGGCGGCATCACCAACCCTTTCGGCCGACGTTCCGTGCTTCAAAATTTGGCTTGGACCGTCAAGGCCGGCACCTTGGCCATGGGCATGCCCGGGTATTATAATTCTTTGGAAACCACTAAATTGGACGTGGCCAATGTTACGACCACCATTACCCGCGCCGGCGGCAGTTTGGTCGTGGATGAATATACCGGAGTAACTTTAAACACTTATGCCACCGGTACAACGGCCAATTATACTTTCAAACTTACCCCCACTTCCAGTATTCCGGTG
The DNA here is from genome assembly GCA_038058265.1 of Patescibacteria group bacterium. GTDB lineage: Bacteria > Patescibacteriota > Patescibacteriia > Magasanikbacterales > GWA2-37-8 > JBBUBK01. The sequence continues at coordinate 3,177 of JBBUBK010000045.1, read as the reverse complement.
GGTGGAAAAATTATTATTGAGTTTCCATCTACTTATGCCTCTTTGCTCGGCAACGCTGCCGTCAGCACTACTCTGCAGATTAGCGGCACCACCACTTCCACTATTGGCGGTTTTACCACCTCCACTTCGGGCGATGGCGGCCGGCGATTACATTTGGTGGTTTCCAGCACAGCGGTCGCGGCCAACGACCCGCTTACCGTAACTATTAATAACATTACCAATCCGGCCACGGTCGGGGTGTACGGCGCGGATTCGGCCGGGCCGGGGAACAGGTTTATGCAGTTCACCACCAAGAGCAACAACGGTTTGCTTGACGGTTCCATTGATCCGTATTCTGACGGCGATTTCGGCGCCAATATGGGTCCGCCCCCGCCTTCATCGGTTATCATTGGCGGTAAACATACTGTTAATATTTTAGTGAAGATGAACACCGCCACCACCACGCGCAATTTAACTACCGTAGAGGGGGCATTTTTGCAGATCGGACTGGGCAACCCGGATAAAGGATATTTTATGGGCGCGCGCCGTCTCGGGTCCAATTCCACTGCCCAATATGTCGGTCTGCTTGACGGCACTTATCGCGTGGGCGCGATGCTGATGAATCAGTCCAGCGCCAGCTCTTATGACACCCTCTTGACTCCCGGTGAAAGGACTATCTCTTTCTTAAGTTCGGCCACAACCACCATTACTACCACGCTCTATTTCGGGCAGCCTAACGCTACCACCACCTTTACTCTTACCGGCGGCGTCCCCGGACAGAACGCCTTTATTTTGGCGACCAGCCCGAATTACCAGTCTTTCGCGCCAGTCTATACGGATAACACTTATGTTGCGCAAGGATTTAGCGCCACCGGCACCGGCCATGTCCGCATTAAAGTAAAAACCGGCGAGACCTGGAGCTTTAATGTCATGGGCGGGTCAAGCTTTGGCGGTAATACTAATTTTTCCAGCGGCACGACCAAGTATTGGCCGCCGGCGATCAGCGCGGCGTATGTGGCGGCGACCGGCACCACAAATTTGGGCAGTTACGCTTATACGCAGGCTGACAAGGCGTTGAATGTTTCGCTTAAATACGCCGGCACCGCGGACTATGTCACTAATGCTTGCGTGGGCGTAAAACGCACTGGCGGCGGCCTGTTTATGGGCGAACAAGATATGGTGTGCAGTTCGGGGTCTGATGGCGGCAGTGATGCCAATGTGTATGAATTCAGAGTGCCGTCGGGAGCGCTGGCCGTAACTGTCGGTCGGCCGGGCATGGGCCAGCCGGATGAATATCCGGTGGCGATTACTTCTTCCACCAACAGCCGCACCATTTATCTTACCGGAGCGACTAATTATATTTCCGTGACAGTGGCCGATAGCGCTGGCAACGCCATTCGCAATGCCAGTGTGTATGCCAAAAGCACCACCGGCGGGTTTGGCCAGGGCATGACCGGTAGTACAGGCACTACGACGATTTATGTTCCAGTGGGCGCCTACACAGTTGATGGGTTCGCGCCCGGGATGGGGCCGTTGGGCTCGCAAAATGCCACTGTGGCCGATGGCTCCAATCCGTCAGTAACCTTTACAATTATCACTGGTAATTTGCGCACCGTGAGCGGTCAGGTGACCGTGGGCGGTACTGGGCTGGCCGGCGTTAAAATCGGCGCGCGCGGCACAGGCAGCACCAATGGCGGCAATGGCACGGAAACCGATTCCTCCGGTAATTACACCTTGTATTTGCCGGCCGGCGTTTATGAAGTGGGCGGTTGGTCTCCGGATGTCGGCGGACTTACACCCACCACCACGGATGTTACCAGCGGTAATGTTACCGGAAAAAACTGGACTTTTACCGGAGATTTTGGCACGGTGCGCATTAACATTAATAATTCTTCAAATCTAAGTCAATTATTTGCCGGCGTGTTTAATCCGAGTAACGGCCGCGGCAGCGGCACTGATTCTTGGACCGCCAGCGGCACGGCCAAATTTGCCGATATTCGCATCCCGGCCGGTGATTATGTCGTTAATGCCGGTTCGTCGATTACAGGTCCCATTATTGAAGGACAAGCGGTGACCGTTACGGCTGGCGCTACGGCCAACGTAACCGGCGACGCGCAGGCGAGTGTGGCCTTAAAAACCATCAGCGGTACTGTTACTTTAAGCAGTGCCGGCGTAAAAGATGTCAATGTTTGGGCCAGCCGTATGGGTTCTCCAAGATTCTTCTCGGTTTTGACTGACGCTGACGGCAATTATACTTTATATGTTCCCGCTACAGGTACTTATCGCGTGGGCGTAAAGGCCCAGAGCTACATCGCCGCGGAAGGCGATGTGAGCGTGGTTGTTACTACCACCAATCGTACCGGCAACGATTTTACTCTTACTACCGCCGCCTCCTCCATTACCGGTCGCGTCACCGGTGATAGCGCGTCTATCACTAACGGCTGGGTGTCGGCTAAAAAGATAACTGCCGGCGGCACTGAAGTTTACACCGGCGCCCCAACCGATGGTTATGGCAATTATACTTTGAGTGTGGATAGCGGCACCTGGACGGTTTTTGCCGAAGCGCCCGGGTATGGGCGTTCCACTGGCACTTCCACCGTTGCCGGCAGCACGAATGTGAACATTTCGCTGACCGCGCGCAGTGACTGGTCCGCGCCTACACCCATGGTGCAAGGTATTACTGATACCTCGGGCGGGCAAATGTCCATGACTAATGCCACTTTAAATTTACCGGCCAACGCTCTTGGTACCGGCAGTTCGGTGATTACCGTTACTATGGTTTCATCCACGCCGCGCAGCGCTTCCAATGCCACGGGTCAGAAAAATTCCAGTATTAGCATTTCTGCTTCCAATAGTTCCGGACAGGCCATTACTTCTTTAAACAGCAACGCGACTCTCTCCATTACCTTAAACAGCAGCGACTTAACCGAACTTAAAGTACCGGAATCAAGTCTGCAGTTCGCTTACTTTGATGAAACCTCCGGACAGTGGGAACCGATGGCCGCGACGATTGACACCGTCAACCATGTTGCCACCGTGCAAATCGACCACTTTACGGATTTTGATCCGGTGACAGGCGGTCCGGACGCGCCTACGGGCTTGGCTGCGGCCACGACCACTCCTGGCCAGATTAATTTGAGCTGGAACGCACCTATCGCCACGACCACTTATTATGTCGTTTACGCCACGACCACTGCT